>NZ_JBEXTV010000031.1:0-97897 GCF_040628835.1 Streptomyces sp. NPDC006134
CCCAACCAGCCGGAGATGTCGCTTTTGCCGGTCCGCTTGGGAGGTTCGCTAGGGGCTGCGGGGGCCCCGGGGCTCCGCCGAGGCGGGCACCGGCACGGCGGCTGCGGCCGGAGGGGTCAGCCGGCGAGGCCCAACTCCCGTGCGATCAGCATGCGCTGGACCTCGCTCGTGCCCTCACCGATCTCCAGGATCTTCGCGTCGCGCCACATGCGGGCGACCGGATACTCGTTCATGAATCCGTACCCCCCGTGGATCTGGGTGGCGTCGCGGGCGTTGTCCACGGCGACCGTGGAGGAGTACAGCTTGGCGAGCGCCGCCTCCTTCTTGAACGGCTCGCCCGCCACCAGCCGGGAGGCCGCGTCGCGCCAGGCCAGCCGGGCCGTGTGCGCCTTCATCTCCATATCGGCGATCTTGAACTGGATCGCCTGGTTCGCCCCGATCGGGCGGCCGAAGGCGTGACGTTCCTTCGCGTACTTCACGGACTCGTCGACGCAGCCCTGCGCCAGGCCCGTGGCCAGCGCGGCGATGGCGATGCGGCCCTCGTCGAGGATGCGCAGGAACTGGGCGTAGCCGCGGCCCTCCTCGCCGAGCAGGTTCGCGGCGGGCACCCGGACGTCGTCGAAGGACAGTTCACGGGTGTCGGAGGCGTTCCAGCCGACCTTCGAGTACGGCGGCGCCACCGTGAACCCCGGTGTCCCCGACGGGACGACGATCGCCGAGATGCGCGGCCCGCCGTCCGGTGTGCGGCCGGTGACCGCCGTGACCGTCACCAGGCCCGTGATGTCCGTGCCGGAGTTGGTGATGAAGCACTTGGTGCCGTTGATCACCCACTCG
Source organism: Streptomyces sp. NPDC006134 (assembly GCF_040628835.1). Classification (NCBI taxonomy): domain Bacteria; kingdom Bacillati; phylum Actinomycetota; class Actinomycetes; order Kitasatosporales; family Streptomycetaceae; genus Streptomyces; species Streptomyces sp. NPDC006134. The sequence continues at coordinate 835 of NZ_JBEXTV010000031.1, forward strand.
CCCGTCGTCTCGTCCAGCCGGGCCGTGGTCCGGGTCGCGCCCGCGTCCGAGCCGCCGTCCGGCTCGGTCAGGCCGAACGCGCCGAGCATCTCGCCGGAGCACAGCCGGGGCAGCCAGGTGCGCTTCTGCTCCTCGGTGCCGAACAGGTGGATCGGCATGGCGCCCAGCGAGACGCCCGCCTCCAGGGTGATGGCCACCGACGAGTCGACCCGGGCCAGCTCCTCCAGCGCGACGCCGAGGGCGAGGTAGTCGCCGCCCATGCCGCCGTACTCCTCCGGGAACGGCAGGCCGAACAGGCCCATGCGGCCCATCTCCCTCACGATCTCGTACGGGAACTCGTGCCGCTCGTAGAAGTCGCCGATCTTCGGCGCCACGACCTCGTGCGCGAACTCCTCCACCGTCCGGCGGAGTTCCTCCAGTTCGGGGGAGAGCCTGTGGTCCATCGTGTCACTGCTCCTTGTGGGAGACGGGGGCGGCCGGGGTGGCCGTGCCGCCGGGTCCGGCGGCGTCGGTGAGGTCCGCGGCGTCGGCGGGGTCCGCGGCGTCGGCGGGATCCGTGCGGGGGGAGACGGCGGAGGCGAGGGCCCGTACGGTGCGGGAGGGGCTGGGGCGGCCCAGCCACCGGGCCATCCACACGCTGGTGGCGACGAGACGGCCGAGGTCGACGCCGGTGTCGATGCCGAGGCCCCGCAGCATCCACACCAGGTCCTCGGTGGCGAGGTTGCCGGTGGCGGACTTGGCGTAGGGGCAGCCGCCGAGGCCGCCGGCGGAGGCGTCGACGGTCGTGACACCGCGCTGGAGGGCGGCGAGGGTGTTGGCGAGCGCCTGTCCGTAGGTGTCGTGGAAGTGCACGCCCAGCACCTCCACGCCGATGCCCTCGGCCGTCAGGGCGTCGAGCAGGGCGGTGACATGGCCCGGTGTCGCCACGCCGATGGTGTCGCCGAGGCTCAGCTCGTCGCAGCCCATGCCGGCCAGGGCCCGGCAGACCCGGACGACCCGGGCGACGGGGACCGGGCCTTCCCAGGGGTCGCCGAAGCACATCGACAGATAGCCGCGGACATGGACGTCCGCCTCCTTCGCCCGCGCCACCACCGGCTCGAACATGGCGAGCGCCTCGTCCACCGTGCGGTTCAGGTTGGCCCGGGCGAAGGACTCCGTGGCGCTGGCGAAGACGGCGATCCGGCGGGCGCCGAGGGCGAGGGCCCGCTCCAGCCCGCGCTCGTTGGGGACGAGGACCGGCAGGTCGACCGGGAGACCGGCGACGAGGGGGTAGAGCCGCTCGGCGTCGGCCAGCTGGGGCACCCACTTCGGGTGGACGAAGCTGGTCGCCTCGATCGTGGTCAGCCCGGCACCGGCGAGGCGGCGGACGAACTCCGCCTTCACCTCGGTCGGCACGGTCGCCTGCTCGTTCTGCAGGCCGTCGCGGGCGCCGACCTCGTGGATGCGGACGCGGGCGGGCAGGCCCGCCGCCGGTACGGCCATGGGGAGATCCACCGCCGGTGCGGCCAGGGAGGGACGGTCAGCCGTCATGGTCCGCCTCCCGGGGTGCGATGACCGCCAGGACCTGGTCCATGGCGACCGTGGTGCCGGGGGTGACGTCGAGTTCGGTGACCGTGCCGGCGTGCGGGGCGCAGACGACGTGCTCCATCTTCATCGCCTCCACCACCAGCAGGCTCTGCCCCGCGGCCACCTCGTCGCCGACGGCCACCTTCACCACCGTGACCGTCCCCGGCATGGGCGCGGTCAGCGAGTCGGCGCCCGCGTGCGCGGCGCGGGTGAGGGAGGCGGCGACCGGGTCGTGGTCGCGGACCTGCCAGGCGTCGCCGTCGCGGCCCAGCCAGTCGCCGGCGCGGTGGAAGGTGTGCCGGACGCCGTCCAGGACCACCGACACCTCCTCGTCGGTGACGGTGTGGGTGCCGCGCGGGGTGTGGGCCACGGGGCCGGCGCCGGCCGCGCGCAGGTGGACGGTGACGGGCCTGGGCTCACCGCCCAGCCGCCAGCCGCTCGGCACCGAGAAGGGGTCCGTCCAGCCGCCCGCGCGCGGGCGCAGCGCGTCCAGCCGGACGGCCGCCGCCGCCTCGTACACCTCCTCCGGCACACCGGCGGGGACCAGCCCGTCCAGCTCCCGCTCCACCAGTCCGGTGTCCAGGTCGCCGGCGACGACCGCCGGGTGGGCGAGCAGCCGCCGCAGGAACCCGGCGTTGGTCGGCACCCCCAGGACCACCGTCTCCGCCAGCGCCGCCCGCAGCCTGCGCAGGGCCGTCGGACGGTCCGGGCCGTACGCGATCACCTTGGACAGCATCGGGTCGTACCGGCTGCCGACCTCCGTGCCCTCGGCGAGCCCCGAGTCGGTCCGCACCCCGTCCCCCTGCGGTTCGCGCAGCCTGAGCACCGTGCCGCCGGACGGCAGGAAGCCGCGCGAGCCCTCTGTGACGGACACGGTCTCGGCGTACAGGCGGGCCTCGACCGCGTGGCCGGTGAGCGCGATGGCGTCCTGCCCGAAGCCCAGCGGCTCGCCCGCGGCCACCCGCAGCTGCCACTCCACCAGGTCCAGCCCCGTGACCAGCTCGGTGACCGGGTGCTCCACCTGGAGGCGGGTGTTCATCTCCATGAAGTAGTACTGGGAGGGGTCGCCGCCCGGCACGATGAACTCCACCGTGCCCGCACCCCGGTAGCCGCAGGAACGGGCCGCCTGGACCGCCGCCTCGCCCATCGCGGCCCGCGTCGCCTCGTCCAGCAGGACGGACGGAGCCTCCTCGACGATCTTCTGGTGGCGGCGCTGGAGGGAGCACTCCCGCTCGCCCAGGTGGACCACGTTGCCGTGGCCGTCGGCCAGGACCTGGATCTCGATGTGCCGGGGCCGGTCGATCCACCGCTCCACCAGCAGCGTGTCGTCGCCGAAGGAGGAGCGGGCCTCGCGGCGGGCCGCCGCGATCTCCTCCTCCAGCCGCTCCAGGTCCCGCACCAGGCGCATGCCCTTGCCGCCGCCGCCCGCGCTCGGCTTGAGCAGCACGGGCGCCCCCAGCGCGCGGGCCGCGCCGGCCAGGTCGGGGTCGCGCCCGCCGGGAACCACGGGCACCCCGGCCGCCGCCACCGTCTCCTTGGCGCGGATCTTGTCGCCCATGAGGGCGATCGCGTCCGCCGGGGGCCCGACGAAGACCAGCCCCGCCGCCTCGCAGGCGCGCGCGAAGTCCGCGTTCTCGGCGAGGAAGCCGTAGCCGGGGTGGACGGCCTGGGCGCCGGTGCGGGCCGCCGCCTCCAGCAGCCGCTCCGCCGACAGATAGCTCTCGGCGGCGGGCGCCGGCCCGATCCGCACCGCCGTGTCGGCCTCGCGGACGTGCCGGGCACCGGCGTCCGCGTCGGAGAAGACGGCGACCGAGCGCACGCCCATCGACCGCAGCGTGCGGACGACGCGTACGGCGATCTCGCCCCGGTTGGCCACGAGCACGGTGTCAAACATCAGTCCCATCCCCCTGTCACATCCGGAAGACGCCGAACCGGGGTTCACCCAGCGGGGCGTTGGCACACGCGGTCAGGGCCAGTCCCAGCACCTGCCGGGTCTCCAGCGGGTCGATCACGCCGTCGTCCCACAGGCGCGCGGTGGCGTAGTAGGCGTTCCCCTGGCGCTCGTACTGCGCGCGGATCGGCGCCTTGAAGGCTTCCTCCTCTTCCACGGGCCAGGACTCCCCGCGCGCCTCCAGCTGATCCCGCTTGACCGTCGCGAGGACCGAGGCGGCCTGCTCGCCGCCCATGACGGAGATCTTGGCGTTCGGCCACATCCACAGGAAGCGGGGGGAGTACGCCCGCCCGCACATGGAGTAGTTGCCCGCGCCGTACGACCCGCCGACCACCACCGTCAGCTTCGGCACGCGCGTGCACGCCACGGCCGTGACCATCTTGGCGCCGTGCTTGGCGATGCCCCCGGCCTCGTAGTCCCGGCCCACCATGAACCCGGAGATGTTCTGCAGGAACACCAGCGGGATCCCGCGCTGGTCGCACAGCTCGACGAAGTGGGCGCCCTTCTGGGCGGACTCGGCGAACAGGATGCCGTTGTTGGCGACGATCCCGACCGGGTGGCCGTGGATCCGGGCGAAGCCGGTGACCAGCGTCTGCCCGAACTCGGACTTGAACTCCGCGAAGCGCGAACCGTCGGTCACGCGTGCGATGACCTCGCGGACGTCGTAGGGGGTGCGGGGGTCGACGGGCACGGCGCCGTACAGCCCGTACGGGTCCACCTTCGGCTCGGCCGCCTCCGTCACCTCCCAGGGCAGCGGCCCGCGCGCGGGGAGCGTGGAGACGATGGTCCGCACGATCCGCAGGGCGTGCGCGTCGTCCTCCGCCAGATGGTCGGTCACGCCCGACACCCGCGCGTGGACCTCGCCGCCGCCGAGCTCCTCGGCGGTGACGACCTCGCCGGTGGCCGCCTTCACCAGCGGCGGCCCGCCCAGGAAGATCGTCCCCTGGTTCCGGACGATCACGGCCTCGTCGCTCATCGCGGGCACGTACGCCCCGCCGGCCGTGCACGAGCCCATCACCGCGGCGATCTGCGGGATGCCCGCGGCCGACATCCGGGCCTGGTTGTAGAAGATCCGCCCGAAGTGGTCCCGGTCGGGGAAGACCTCGTCCTGCATCGGCAGGAAGGCGCCGCCGGAGTCGACCAGGTAGACGCAGGGCAGGCGGTTCTCCAGGGCCACCTCCTGCGCGCGCAGGTGCTTCTTCACCGTCATCGGGTAGTACGTCCCGCCCTTGACGGTGGCGTCGTTGGCGACGATCACGCACTCCCGGCCGCTCACCCGGCCGATCCCGGCGACGACCCCGGCGGCCGGGGCCTGCCCGTCGTACATCCCGTCGGCCGCGAGCGGCGCCAGCTCCAGGAAGGGCGAGCCCGGGTCCAGGAGCGTGTCCACGCGGTCGCGCGGCAGCAGCTTGCCGCGGGCGGTGTGCCGGGCCCGCGCCTTCTCGCCACCGCCCAGCCGGGCCGCGGCGAGCTTCGCGCGCAGCTCCTCCACGAGGGCGCGGTGCGCCTCCTCGTTGGCGCGGAACGCCTCCGAGGCGGGATCGGCCGCGCTCGTCAGCTCCGGTGCCTCGTGCATCGTGCGGTCCCCTCACCCAGTGGTCCACCAGTTAATGACCGTTAACGCATGTCCCCTCAGGTTAACGACCGCTAACCGCGCTGTCTAGAATCGTCCCCATGGCCACCAGAACCGACGCCCCCACCCGCCGCGAGCAGATCCTCAAGGAAGCCGCCCGCCTGTTCGCCGAGCGCGGCTTCCACGGCGTCGGCGTGGATGAGATAGGCGCGGCGGTGGGCATCAGCGGCCCCGGCCTGTACCGGCACTTCGCCGGCAAGGACGCGATGCTCGCCGAACTGCTGGTCGGCATCAGCGATCAGCTCCTGACGGGTGCGAAGCGGCGCCTGGCGGAGGCCGGCGGGGCGGCCCCCGAGGCGGTCCTCGACTCGCTCGTCGAGGGGCACATCGACTTCGCGCTCGACGACCGCCCGCTCATCACCCTGCACGACCGCGAGCTGGACCGCCTCCGGGACAGCGACCGCAAGCTGGTGCGCCAGCTCCAGCGGCAGTACGTCGAGCTGTGGGTGGAGGTGGTCCGCGAGGCGTACCCGGCCCTCACCGAACCGGCCGCCCGCTCCGCGGTCCACTCGGTCTTCGGCCTGCTGAACTCCACCCCCCACCTCGGTCGCCGCGGCTCCCTCCCCGGCCGGGGCGCGACGGCGGAGCTGCTGCACCGGATGGCGCGGGGGGCGTTCGCGGCGGCGGGGGCCGGGGCGGCGACCGGGGCGGAGTGAGGGGGGCGGCGGGCGGTCACCGGTCCGGCGTGACGAGGGTTACGGCGTCACCTCTCTGGACGCTTGTCCGTACTCGCCGGTACGGTGAGGTCTGAGCAAGCGCTTAGACAGACGTACCGGTGGAGGTGGCGGCGTGCGCCGTACGGTGTTCAACGAGGATCACGAGGCGTTCCGGGAGACCCTGCGCGCCTTCATCGAGGCCGAGGTCGTGCCCGTCTACGACGAGTGGTTCCAGGCCGGCCAGGCGCCGCGCGAGTTCTACTACAAGCTCGCCGAACTGGGCCTGTTCGGCATCAACGTCCCCGAGGAGTACGGCGGCGCCGGGCTGGAGACGCACAAGTTCGAGGCGATCCAGTACGAGGAGACCGCCCGCGCGGGCGTCTCCTTCGGCGGCTCCGGCGTGCACGTCCTGCTCGCCCTGCCGTACATCAAGATGCTCGCCACCGACGAGCAGAAGAAGCGCTACCTCCCGAAGTTCGTCTCCGGCGAGGAGATGTGGGCCATCGCGATGACCGAGCCGGGCACCGGCTCCGACCTCGCGGGCATGAAGTCCACCGCCAAGCTCAGCGAGGACGGCACGCACTACGTCCTCAACGGCGCCAAGACCTTCATCACCGGCGGCGTCCACGCCGACAAGGTCATCGTCTGCGCCCGCACCGCCCCGCCCACCGCCGAGGACCGCCGCTACGGCATCTCCCTGTTCGCCGTCGACACCAAGTCCGAGGGCTACTCCGTCGGCCGCAAGCTCGACAAGCTCGGCCTGCGCACCTCCGACACCGCCGAGCTGGCCTTCGTCGACGTCAAGGTCCCCGCCGAGGACCTGCTCGGCGAGGAGAACAAGGGCTTCTACTACCTCGGCCAGAACCTGCCCTCCGAGCGCTGGGGCATCGCCTACGGCGCCTACGCGCAGGCCAAGGCCGCCGTCCGGTTCGCCAAGCAGTACGTCCAGGACCGCACGGTGTTCGGCAAGCCCGTCGCCGCCTTCCAGAACACCAAGTTCGAGCTGGCCGCCTGCCAGGCCGAGGTGGACGCCGCCGAGGCGGTCGCCGACCGCGCACTCGAAGCGCTCGACGCCGGCGAGCTGACCCCCGCCGAGGCCGCCAGCGCCAAGCTGTTCTGCACCGAGGTCGCCCACCGCGTCATCGACCGCTGCCTCCAGCTCCACGGCGGCTACGGCTACATGAACGAGTACCCGATCGCCCGTCTGTACGCGGACAACCGTGTGAACCGCATCTACGGCGGCACCAGCGAGGTCATGAAGATGATCATCGCGAAGGACATGGGCCTGTAAGCCACCGGACATGAGCGAGGCACTCCGGTCCCTGCTCGATCTGCTCGACCTGGAGCGGATCGAGCAGGACATCTTCCGCGGCCGGTCCCGGTCCGCCGTCGTCCCGCGCGTCTTCGGCGGGCAGGTCGCCGCCCAGGCCCTGGTCGCCGCCGGGCGCACGGTCCCCGCCGACCGGCACGCCCACTCCCTGCACGCCTACTTCCTGCGCCCCGGCGACCCGGACGCCCCGATCGTCTACGAGGTCGACCGCCTCCGCGACGGCCGCTCCTTCACCACCCGCCGCGTCGTCGCCGTCCAGCACGGCAAGCCGATCTTCGGCCTGTCGGCGTCCTTCCAGACGTACGAGGAGGGCCTGGACCACCAGGCCCCGATGCCGCCCGCCCCCGACCCGGCGACCCTGCCCACCGGCGAGGAACGGCTGCGCGGCTACCCGCACCTGCCCGCCGAGGTCGTGGAGCGGTTCGTCGAGGCGCGGGCCGCGGTGGACCTGCGCTACGTCGACGACCCCCCGTTCGGCCGGTTCGGCGAGCCGCGCGAACCGCACTCGCAGGTGTGGTTCCGCACCGACGGCAAGCTGGAGGGCGAGATCGACCGGCCCCTCCTGCACGTCGTCCTCGCCACCTACGTCTCCGACATGACCCTGCTGGACTCGGTGCTGCTCGCGCACGGCCGGGGCGGCTGGGCCGTCGGCGACGTCGTCGGGGCCTCGCTGGACCACGCCATGTGGTTCCACCGCCCCTTCCGCGCCGACGAGTGGCTGCTGTACGACCAGCAGTCCCCGTCGGCGTCCGGCGGGCGGGGCCTGGGCCAGGCACGCATCTACACCCAGGACGGACGGCTCGCCATCTCGGTGATCCAGGAAGGCTTGGTGCGCGTCCCGCGGGAACACTGAGAGACATGGCACGAGCGGGAACGGCGAAAGCGGTCCGGAAAACGGTCCAGGAGGACACCGGCGGCGGCGAGAGCACCTTCACGGTGATCGTCGCCGCCCTCGCCAATCTGGGCATCGCCCTGGCCAAGGCGGTCGCCGGCGTGATCAGCGGGTCCAGCGCGATGCTGTCGGAGGCCGCGCACTCGGTCGCCGACACCGTCACCGAGGTGCTGCTGCTGGCCTCCCTCAAACGCAGCGCGAAACCCGCCGACGAGGACCACCCCCTCGGCCACGGCCCCGAACGCTACATCTGGGCGCTGCTCGCCGCCGTCGCCACCTTCGTCGGCGGCGCCGTCTTCTCCCTCTACGACGGCATCCACACCCTGGTCGAGGGCGAGGAGATCGGCGACCCGCTGGTGTCGTACGTCGTCCTCGCGGTCGCCTTCCTGCTGGAGAGCTACTCCCTGCGCACCGGCCTGAAGCAGGCGCGCGGCGAGGCGGCCCGCTTCCGGGTGTCCTTCGGGCGCTATCTGCGCCGCACGCCCGACACCGCCGTCAAGGCCGTCGTCCTGGAGGACTCCGCCGCGCTGGCCGGGCTGGTGCTCGCCGCGGGCGGCCTGCTCGGCGGGCAGCTCACCGGATCGGGGGTGTGGGACGGTGCCGCCTCCCTGTGCATCGGCGCGCTGCTGCTGTACGTCGCCTGGGTGCTGGGGCGGTCCAACGCCGAGTTCCTCATCGGGCGTCCGCTGCCCGCGCGCGTGCGGGAGCGGATCCGGGCGGAGCTGCTGGCGGTGGAGCACATCGAGGCCGTCGTGGAGCTGACGACCCTGGTGCAGGGGCCGCGCGAGGCACTGGTCGCCGCCAAGGTCGACTTCCGGGACCTGTCCACGGCGGCCCAGGTCGAGGGGGCCTGCGAGCAGGCCGAGCGGCGGCTGCGGGAGGCGTTCCCGGTGGTGCGCCGGGTCTACCTGGACCCGACGCCGGTTCCGCGGCGCTGACACCCCCCGCCCGTGTCCTCGCCGGTTACGCCAGCCCCGCCTCCGCCAGCAGGTACGCCGTCATCGGGTCGTAGTACCGCGGGCTGACCACGTGGTCGTCGAGCGGCACCGTCACCTGGAGGGTGCCCTCGGCCTCGGCGAGGAAGAGGGCCGGGTCGTTGCAGTCGGCGTACCCGACGGAGTCCACGCCGTGCTGTCCGGCGTACCCGGCCCAGCCGTGGTCGGCGACGACCAGGTCGGGCAGCGGGCGGCCCTCGCGCTCCAGGCCGGTCAGGATCGCCTTCATCGGCTCGCCGGAGTGGGTGTGCCACAGCGTGGCCCCGTGCTCCAGCACCGCCACGTCCGCGAACTGCATGACGTACCCCTCGTCCGTCACCAGCCCCTCGGGGATGACGACGATCTCGCAGCCGGCGGCCCGCAGCGCGGCGGCCGTGGCGCGGTGCACGTCGAGCAGCCCGCCGGGGTGGCCGGTCGCGAACAGCACGCGCTGCCCGCTGTCGGCGGCCTTGCGCAGCCGTCCGGCCATGCGCTCCAGCGCGGCGACGGTCAGCTCGGGGTCGATGGTGTCCTGCCCGTACCGGTGCTCGGGGTCGTCGACGACGCCGACGCGTTCGGCCATCACCGCGAGGACGTCCTGCTCGTCCGTCCAGCGGTCGCCGAGCTCCAGACCGAGCCAGAAGCCCCGGTCGCCGTTGGCCAGTTTGCGGTAGTGGGAGAGGTTGTTCTCGCGGGGGGTGGCGACCTCGCCCGCGATACGGGTCCTCACGAGGTGGTCGACGAGTTCGGCACGGCTGGGTGTCCCGGGTATCGGCATGGCTCCCATTGTGGGGCAGCCGCCGGTGCCGGTCTGCGGGTGTGTCACCCGCTGGGACGCGCCTCACGCCCGCCGGGGCCACTCCCGCCGCAGCGCGAACCACAGCTCCATCCGTACGTCCGCGTCGTCCAGGTCGGCGCCCAGCAGGGCCGCGCAGCGGGCGATGCGCTGCCGGACGGTGTTGCGGTGCACGGACAGGGCGACGGCCGTGCGGTCCCAGCTGCCGTGCAGGGACAGCCAGGTGCGCAGGGTCTCGGTGAGGGCGGGGTTCGCCGCGACGGGGGCGAGCAGCGCACGGGCGTGCGCCTCGGCCTCCTGCGCGGGGACCAGGTCGGCGAAGGCGGGCCGGGCGCCGTGGCGGACCAGCGGCACGCGGGTGGCGCGGGCGCGGGCCAGCGCGCGGGCCGCCTGGGCATCGGCGGCCGGCCAGTCGGGCGGGGCGGCCGGGGCGCTGACCCCCAGGGTCCAGCCGGGCTGGGGGGCCGGGAACGCGGGTCCCCGGCCGGAGGCGCCTTCCTGGCCGATGGGGACGCCGCGGCCGGAGACGGCTTCGTGGCCGGAGGCAGTTGTGCGGTCGGAGACGGCTTCGTGGCCGGCGGGAATACCGCGGCGGGTGGGCACTTCCCGGCCGGCGGGGATGTCCCGGCCGGCCGGGATGTCCTGGCCGGCAGGGATGCCCCGGTTGGTGGGGATGCCCCGGTTGGTGGGGGTGTCCCCGCCGGTGGGGGCGTCGCGGTCGGCCGGGACGAGGACGCGTACGACGTCCCGGTCCGGGTCGACCAGCGGTGAGCCCAGCGCGGCGCCCAGCGCGGAGGCGGCCACCGGATCGGGGGCGCCCCGGTCGGGGTGCGCGTGCACGACGAACCACCGGCCGCCCGCACTCCGGGCCCCGGACCCCTGCCCGAGCAGCGGCGCGACCTCCTCGGGGGTGGCGCCCAGCAGCAGCCGGACCAGCGCCGAGGACCGGGCCGCCCCCGTGCCGCTCTGGTGCTCGCCGGTGAGGAGGGAGAGCAGCACGGCGGCGACCGAGGCGATGGCGTGGTCGCCCGGCTCCCGGTGCGGTGCGGCGGCGCCGAGCACGAAGCCCCGCCCGGCACCGAGGGCGTACGCGGACAGACGGGTGCCGCAGGCGGTGTCGCTGGCGGTGGTGGAGGAGCCGCGGGTGACGACCCGGGCCAGCTCGGCCAGGGCCCGGCGCGCCCCGGCGTCCGGCTCACGGCCCGCCGCCGCGATCTCGGCGCCGTCGGGGCCGTACAGCGCGGCCCAGCCGCCGAGGCGGGCGGCGAGCCGGCGCAGCACCGACGGCACCGGGTCGGGCCGGGAGGCCGCGGCGGCCAGGCTCTGCTGGGCCTCCGAGACGCGGCGCAGTTCGGCCAGCCGGGCCTGCGCCATCAGCTGCCACACCGCGCGGGCCACCGCCGAGAACGTCGTCCGCGGCGCCACCTCCACCAGCGGCAGCGCGTACGCCTCGCAGGCCGCCACCAGCGCGGGCGGCACGGTGTCGTGCACGGGCGCCACACCGAAGCCGAGCGCCGCGCCGCCCGCCGCCACGATCCGGGAGACGTAGTCCTCGAAGTAGCCGGTGTGCGCGCCGGACACCGCCTCCTCGGGGATGTGGACGCCCGCGGTCAGCAGCAGCTCCCCGCCCAGGAGGTACGGATAGGGGTCGGACATCTCCGACGTCTGCGCCCAGCGGATGGTCACCTCCGGCCCGGCGGGACCGGCGATCTGGCGCAGGGCGAGGTCCTCGCGGGACAGCAGGGCCGCGAGAGGAACAGGGGGCGTGGGCGGAACCGCCGGCTCCTGCCCCACGGACGTCATGAACGTCATGGACGTTTCCTCCATCACCGGCGCCGCGAATGGAGGAAACGTACACTTCGCAGTCGCTTTTCGGCCACCTAGGGTCAATCCAGACCGGCAGCCGCGGGTACGGGCGGATGTCCCCGCGACGCGCCACCGGACAACCGACTCCCATCAGTCACCAGCACGACACGCCACCGAGAGTGCGCGAAGGAGGGCCCCACATGGCCGTCGACTACATCGTGATCGTCGTCTATCTGGCCGGCATGCTGGCCATGGGCTGGTGGGGCATGCGCCGCGCCAAGTCCAAGAGCGAGTTCCTGGTCGCCGGGCGGCGCCTGGGGCCCGCGATGTACTCCGGCACCATGGCGGCGATCGTCCTCGGCGGCGCGTCCACCATCGGCGGCGTCGGCCTCGGCTACCAGTACGGCCTGTCCGGCGCCTGGATGGTCGTCACCATCGGCCTCGGCATCCTCGCCCTGTCCGTCTTCTTCTCCGCCCGCATCGCCCGGCTGAAGGTCTACACCGTCTCCGAGATGCTCGACCTGCGATACGGCGGCAGGGCCGGCGTCATCTCGGGTGTCGTGATGTGGGCGTACACGCTGATGCTGGCGGTCACCTCGACCATCGCCTACGCCACGATCTTCGACGTCCTGTTCGACGTGAACCGCACGCTCGCGATCGTCCTCGGCGGCTCGATCGTCGTCGCCTACTCCACGCTCGGCGGCATGTGGTCCATCACCCTCACCGACATGGTGCAGTTCGTGGTGAAGACCATCGGCGTGCTGCTCCTGCTGCTGCCCGTCGCCGTCGTCAAGGCGGGCGGTTTCGGCGAGATGAAGGCCAAGCTGCCGACCTCCTACTTCGACCCGCTGGGCGTCGGCGGCGAGACGATCTTCACCTACGTGCTGATCTACACCTTCGGCATGCTCATCGGCCAGGACATCTGGCAGCGCGTCTTCACCGCCCGCAACGACCGCACCGCCAAGTGGGGCGGCACCGTCGCCGGCACCTACTGCCTCGCCTACGCCGTCGCCGGCGCGGTCATCGGCACCGCCGCCAAGGTGCTCTACCCCAAGCTGGGCAGCCCCGACGACGCCTTCGCCACCATCGTCAAGGACGAACTCCCCATGGGTGTGCGCGGCCTGGTGCTGGCCGCCGCCCTGGCCGCCGTCATGTCGACCTCCTCCGGCGCCCTCATCGCCTGCGCCACCGTCGCCAACAACGACATCTGGTCCCGCCTGCGCGGCGCCGTCAAGGCGTCGCCGGGGGAGGCGGAGGCGCACGACGAGGTCAAGGGCAACCGTGTCTTCATCCTCCTCATGGGCGTGGCGGTGATCTGCGCCGCCATCGTGCTCAACGACGTCGTCGAGGCCCTCACCGTCGCCTACAACCTGCTCGTCGGCGGCCTCCTCGTCCCCATCCTCGGCGGCCTGCTGTGGAAGCGCGGCACCGCGCAGGGCGCGCTCGCCGCCGTCGCGGCCGGCGGCCTCGCCGTGATCGGCCTGATGGCCGGCTACGGCATCCTCGCCAACGAGCCCGTCTACTACGGCCTGCCGGCCTCCCTCGCCGTCTACGTCGCCGTCTCCCTGGCGACGAAGCCGACCGACGAGACCGTCCTCGCCGCCTGGCGGGAGCGGATCGCCGGACGAGCCCCCGAGGCCGTACCCGAACCGGCCCCGGCTCACCAGTAGAGTCGGACCATGAAGTCGGACCATCACAAGTAGTGCACAAGCAGTACATACGCGACAAAGCGTACGAAGGAAGGCAGTTCATGAGCAGCAACGAGACGCCCCGCGGCCCCGTCGACTCCTCCCGCGTCCCGCGGTACGCCGGCCCCGCGACCTTCGCCCGGCTGCCCCGCCTGGACGAGGTCGGCCGCGCCGACGTCGCCGTGGTGGGCGTGCCGTTCGACTCGGGCGTCTCCTACCGGCCGGGCGCCCGCTTCGGCGGCAACGCCATCCGTGAGGCGTCCCGCCTGCTGCGCCCCTACAACCCGGCGCAGGACGCCTCCCCCTTCGCCCTCGCGCAGGTCGCGGACGGCGGTGACATCGCCGTCAACCCGTTCAACATCAACGAGGCCGTCGAGACGGTCGAGGCCGCCGCCGACGACCTGCTCGGCACCGGCGCCCGCCTGATGACCCTGGGCGGCGACCACACCATCGCCCTCCCGCTCCTGCGCTCGGTCGCCAAGAAGCACGGCCCGGTCGCCCTGCTCCACTTCGACGCCCACCTGGACACCTGGGACACGTACTTCGGTGCCGAGTACACCCACGGCACCCCGTTCCGCCGGGCCGTGGAAGAGGGCATCCTCGACACCGAGGCGCTCTCCCACGTCGGCACCCGCGGCCCGCTGTACGGCAAGCAGGACCTGACCGACGACGAGAAGATGGGCTTCGGCATCGTCACCTCCGCGGACGTCTACCGCCGCGGCGCCGACGAGGTCGCCGACCAGCTCCGCCAGCGCATCGGCGACCGCCCGCTGTACATCTCCATCGACATCGACTGCCTGGACCCGGCCCACGCGCCCGGCACCGGCACCCCCGAGGCGGGCGGCATGACCTCCCGCGAACTGCTGGAGATCCTGCGCGGCCTGGCCTCCTGCAACCTGGTGTCGGCGGACGTCGTCGAGGTGGCCCCCGCCTACGACCACGCGGAGATCACGTCGGTGGCGGCCTCCCACACGGCGTACGAACTCACGACGATCATGTCCCGCCAGATCGCGGCGGCCCGCGAAGCCGGCAAGGAGAACGAGGGCAAGTGACCCACGACCACGACCTGGTACTCCGTCCGTCGCCCGCCCAGACGGAGGCCGCGCTGAACCCTCCCCCCGGCCGCAACGGCGGAGACCTGGTCGTGGAGACCCTGGCCGGGCTCGGCGCGACCACCGTCTTCGGCCTGCCCGGCCAGCACGCCCTCGGCATGTTCGACGCCCTGCGCCGCTCGGACCTGCGCTACATCGGCCTGCGCGTGGAGAACAACGCGGGCTTCGCCGCCGACGCCTACGGCCGGATCACCGGCGAGGCGGCCCCGCTGCTGCTGTCGACCGGCCCCGGCGCGCTGACCTCCCTGGCCGCGCTCCAGGAAGCGGCGGCGGCCTCCGCCCCCGTCCTGGCCGTCGCCAGCCAGGTCCCCACCGCCGGACTCGGCGGAGGCCGCCACGGCTACCTGCACGAACTTCCCGACCAGGCGGCCTCCTTCCGCGGCGTGGTGAAGTCCGTCCACACCGTCCGCACCCAGTCCCAGATCCCCTCCGCCCTCGCCGCGGCCTGGAAATCGGCCCTGACCGCCCCGCACGGCCCGGTGTGGGTGGAGATCCCCCAGGACGTCCTCCTCGCGCCCGCCGCGCTGCCGGTGGTGACGGCCATGGACGCGACCCCCGACGAGCTGGTCCCGCGCCCCGAACTGACGGCGGTCGCCGCCGACCTGCTGTCGAAGGCGGCCCGCCCGGCGATCATCGCGGGCGGGGGAGTGGTCCGCGCGGACGCCTCGGGCAAGCTGCGGCAGCTCGCGGAACGCCTCCAGGCCCCCGTGGTGACGACCTTCGGCGGCAAGGGCGCGTTCCCCTGGGAACACCCGCTGTCGCTGCAGTCCTGGCTGGAGGACCGCCACACCACCGACTTCCTGGAGGACGCGGACGTCCTGCTCGTGGTCGGCTCCGGCCTCGGCGAACTCTCCTCCAACTACCACACGTTCAAGCCCCGGGGCCGGGTCGTCCAGATCGAGGCCGACCTCGGCAAACTGGAGTCCAACCACCCCGCCCTCGGCATCCACGCCGACGCCCGCCTCGCCCTCCAGGCCCTGCTGGAGACGGTGGAGGAGCGGCAGGACCCGACGGCCCCGGAGCGCGTACGGGATCTGCTGGCCCGGGTCCGCGCCCGCATCGCCGCCCAGGACCTCACCCTGGAACAGCGGGTGCTCGCCGCGGTCCGCAACGCCCTCCCGGCCGACGCGCCGTCCTTCTGGGACATGACGATCCTCGCCTACTGGGCCTGGTCCGCCTTCGACGCCAAGTTCCCCAACACCATGCACTCGGCCCAGGGCGCCGGCGGCCTCGGCTACGGCTTCCCGGCCGCCCTCGGCGCGGCGGCGGCCGACCCGACCCGCCCGGTCCTGGCGGTCTCCGGCGACGGCGGGGCCCTGTACTCCATCGCCGAGCTGGCGACGGCCCGCCAGTACGGACTGAACGTCACCTGGCTCATCGTCGACGACGGCGGCTACGGCATCCTGCGCGAGTACATGACCGACGCCTTCGGGCAGGCCACGGCGACGGAACTGACCCGCCCGGACTACGTGGCCCTCGCGGAGTCCTTCGGGGTCACCGGCGTCCGCACGGCCCCCGAGACCCTGGAGGCCGACCTGGCGCGGGCACTGGCGACGCCGGGTCCGTCGGTGGTCGTCCTCCCGGCGGTGCTGCGGATGTTCGCGCCGACGCATCTGACGTGACGGTTCCCGTGAGCTCCCGCGGACAGAGCGCCGTACCGTCCCCCTGGTGGAAGAGGCCGACGGAAGACAGCCTGCCCCGCCCTGCCCTCGACCTTGCCCTGATTCTGTTCTTGCCGAGGTGACCGCCCGGGCCGGCCTTCAGGGGAACGGCCGGTTCCACTGCCGGTTCCACGGCCGAGTCCGCTGTCGGCTTCACTGCGGATCCGTCCCGTCGGACCCGCGCCCGGAGGCCCAGGGAGCGAGCAGGTCACGGAGCAGTTCGGTGAAGGCGTTGTCCAGCGTGTCCTCCCGGAGCCGGTCGCCGGCGGCTTCGGGGCAGAGGGCGGCGGGGCGGGCGATCCACACGATCCGCCAGGGCCTGGCTCCCAGTTCGGGGTCGCCCCAGATGCCACCGCGCGGGCAGAGGGGGTGCAGCAGATCGCTGACGCGCTCCGTCGCGACCCGCATCAGCGGCCCCTCGGTCGCCGTGTGCGCGGCCGAGAACGCCGTGGGGGAGGACCGCGCGACGGCGGCCGTGGTGGGGTGGCGACGGATCACGCGCACGACCTCCGTCAGGTGCCTGGTGATGCCGGGGACGGTGCCGTCGCTGGGGCAGGCGCGGTGTGCCGTGTCGAAGGCCTGTGCCAGCTCCGTCGTCAGCGCCCGCAGGTGCAGTGCCGATGCGGACTTCCAGTTGGAGTAGAGGAAGTTGCGTGTGGTTCCGCAGCTGCGGGCGATGGAGCTCAAGGACACGTTCAGGCCACCGGTGCGCATGAGGTGGCGTACGGTGCTGATCACGTGCCCTGTGCTGTAGGGGTTGCAGTCGTAGGCGAATCGCGAGCTCATGGCGGCTACTGTGCTGAAAACCTGTGAGCACTGGGCAGGTGAATGCCGAGTGGGCACTCAGATGAGCGACGCGAGGACGCCGGGGACTGGGGTGCTCACGCTTTCGGATGAGTGTGCCGGTCCTGGACGGCGATGAACGAACGGCGATGAGCGAAGAGCGGCCGCCCTCCCGAGCCCTCGCCGCCGGCCCGCCGCCAAGGGGCGCTGCCCCTTCGGCGGGGACGCCTTCCGGGGAGGGCGGAGAGAGACGGCGGCGGGGGCGCAACTCTGCGGTCTCCCCCGTGTCACCGAGCCGCCCTACGGTGACACCCATGCGCTGGAGAACCCTTCTCGTCACCGCCACCGCCACCCTCGCGACGGCCACCTGCCTGACCGCCGCCGGGCCCGCGAACGCCCAGGGCGGACATGCCTGTTCCCCGTCCGTGTCGATCACCGGCTTCTCGGACGCCCTCGACAAGACCACCTACGAGGACACCTACGTCGGCAACCTCTCCGCCCTCGCCCCCGGCCTCCCCCACTCCCGGCTCCGCTCGAACGGGGGCACCCCCACCGGCTCCCTCGCCGCCCTCTCCGACCGTTCCTCCCTGATCCGCCTGGACGCGCGGACCCTCGAGCCCCGGGGCGTGCTGCCGCTCGTGGACGAGAACGGCGCCGCTCTCGACGCCGAGGGCCTGGTCGCCGACCTCCCCCATGCCCGGCCTCGCTCGGGCGAGAGGACGTCCGGCGGCACGTACCTCGTCTCCTCCGAGACCGAGCCGTCCGTACGCCGTTACTCCCGCGACGGGAGGATCCTCGGCAGGCTCCCCGTACCGGACGCCCTCCGCGTCGCCCCGGCCGGCCGCGCCCGGTCCAACGGGACCTTCGAGGGGCTGACCCTGCTGCCCGGCGGCCGGACCCTGATCGCGTCCATGGAGTACGCCCTGTCCGGGGACGACCCCGCGCTCGTCCGGTTCCAGACCTGGCAGCGGACCGGGGGCGGGCCCGGCGGGCCCTTCCGGCTCGCCGCCCAGTACGCCTACCCCGTCGACCCCGGCCTCGGCGTCCCCGAGATCACCGCGACCCCCGACGGCCGCCTCCTCGTCCTGGAGCGCGGCTTCACCGCCGGCGTCGGCAACACCGTCCGCCTCTACCTCGCCGACCCGCGCCGCGCCACCGACGTCCGCGGCATCGAGCGGCTCACCGGGCAAGGCGGCGTGCGGACGGTCCGCAAGACCCTCCTCGCCGACCTCGCCGCCTGCCCCTCCCTCGGCGCCACCGCCAAGCAGCCCCAGCCCAACCCGCTGCTCGACAACATCGAGGGCATGGCGGTCACCGGCCGGACCAAGGGCCGCCTGGACGTGGTGCTGGTCAGTGACGACAACCAGAGCGGCACCCAGACCACCCGGTTCTACGACCTCCGGGTGCGGGTCTGACCCCGGATTGTTGCGGAGGGATGAAATCCCCTTCCGGTCGCGTTGGTGCCTTCCGGTAGATCAGGACGAACGGAGGGCACCCGCGTGACAACGCAGCAGGGCTGGGCGCGACGACTGGCCGGATACGCGTGGCGGTATCCGAAGGACGTCGTCCTCGCCCTCGGCTCCTCCCTCGCCGGCATGGCGGTCATGGCGCTGGTCCCGCTGATCACCAAGGTGATCATCGACGACGTGATCGGCGAGCACAGCCGGTCCATGGCCGTCTGGGCGGGTCTCCTCATCGGTGCGGCGGTGGTCGTCTACGTCCTCACCTACATCCGCCGCTACTACGGCGGCCGGCTCGCCCTCGACGTCCAGCACGACCTGCGGACCTCGATGTACGCGACGATCATGCGGCTCGACGGGCGGCGGCAGGACGAACTGTCCACCGGGCAGGTCGTGGGGCGGGCCACCAGCGACCTCCAGCTCATCCAGAGCCTGCTGTTCATGCTCCCCATGACCATCGGGAACGTCCTGCTCTTCCTGATCTCCCTGGTGATCATGGCGTGGCTGTCGCTGCCGCTCACCCTGGTCGCCCTCGCCGTCGCGCCTGCGCTGTGGTGGATCGCCAAGTGCAGCCGCACCCGGCTGCACCCCGCCACCTGGTACGCCCAGGCCCAGGCCGCCGCCGTCGCCGGCGTGGTCGACGGCGCCGTCGGCGGCGTACGGGTGGTGAAGGGCTTCGGGCAGGAGGAGCAGGAGACCGGGAAGCTGCGGGAGGCCGGGCGGCGGCTGTTCGCCGGGCGGCTGCGGACCATCCGGCTCAACGCCCGGTACACCCCCGCCCTCCAGGCCGTACCGGCCCTCGGACAGGTGGCGATGCTGGCGCTCGGCGGCTGGCTGGCGGTGCGCGGGCACATCACGCTCGGCACGTTCGTCGCCTTCTCCACCTACCTCGCCCAGCTCGTCGGCCCGGTCCGCATGCTCGCCATGGTCCTCACCGTCGGCCAGCAGGCCCGTGCGGGCACCGAACGCGTCCTGGAGCTGATCGACACCGAGCCGGTCATGCGGGACGGCACCAGGGAACTGCCCGCCGACGCCCCGGCCACCGTCGAGTTCGACGACGTGTCCTTCGGCTACGAGAGCGGCTCCGCGGACGGCTCGGAGGGCGGCTCCCAGGACGGCTCCGGGAAGAGCGGGGCGGGCAGCGCCGTCCTCGACGGCCTCTCCTTCGAGATCCGCCCCGGCGAGACCCTCGCCGTCGTCGGCGCCTCCGGCTCCGGCAAGTCCACCGTCTCCCTGCTCCTGCCGCGCTTCTACGACGTCACGCGCGGCGCCGTCCTCGTCGGCGGCCACGACGTGCGCGAGCTGACGCTGGAGTCGCTGCGCGCCGCGATCGGCCTCGTCCCCGAGGACTCCTTCCTCTTCTCCGACACCGTCCGCAACAACATCGCCTACGGCCGTCCCGACGCCACCGACGAGCAGATCCGGGCCGCCGCGCGGGCCGCGCAGGCCGACCGGTTCATCGCCGAGCTGCCCGACGGCTACGACACCACCGTCGGCGAGCACGGCCTGACCCTCTCCGGCGGCCAGCGCCAGCGCATCGCGCTCGCCCGCGCCCTCCTCACCGACCCGCGGCTGCTGGTCCTCGACGACGCCACCTCCGCCGTCGACGCCCGCGTCGAGCACGAGATCCACGAGGCGCTGCGGGAGGTCATGCGGGACCGCACCACGCTGCTGATCGCCCACCGCCGCTCCACCCTGAACCTCGCCGACCGCATCGCCGTCCTCGACGCCGGCCGCCTCGCCGACATCGGCACCCACGAGGAGCTCCAGGAGCGGTGCGCCCTGTACCGGCGCCTGCTCACCGACCCCGACGAGCTCGGCGGCGTCTCGCCGGGGCACGCCCAGCCAGCCGCGCCGCACGAGGACACCTCCATGGGGGTCCCCCCGCTCGAGCCCATTCGAGAGTGGGGGAGCGATGAACTGGACGCCGAGTTCGACGCCGAGCGCGGGATCACGCCCCGGCTGTGGGCGGGGGAGCGGGAGCCGCGGGACGCGGCGAAGGCAGGCAGCCCCGCCACTCCGGAGCTGCTCGCCCAGGTCGAGGCGCTGCCCCCGGCGACCGACACCCCGGACGTCGACGAGGCGCACGCCGTCCGGCCGGAGGAGTCCTACGGGCTGCGCCGCCTGCTGCGCGGCTTCGGGCTGCCGCTGCTGGCCAGCCTGGGACTGGTCGCCGTCGACGCCGGGATGGGCCTGCTGCTGCCGGTCATGATCCGGCACGGCATCGACGAGGGCGTCACACGGCTCGCGCTCGGCGCGGTCTGGTCGGCGTCGCTGCTGGCGCTGCTGGCCGTGGTCGTGCAGTGGGCGGCGCAGAGCGGCGAGATCCGGATGACCGGGCGGACCGGTGAACGGATCCTGTACACGCTGCGGCTGAAGATCTTCGCGCAGCTCCAGCGCCTCGGGCTCGACTACTACGAGCGGGAGCTGACCGGGCGGATCATGACCCGGATGACCACCGACGTCGACGCCCTGTCGACGTTCCTGCAGACCGGTCTGGTCACCGCGTTCGTCTCGGTCGTCACCTTCTTCGGCATCATGGTCGCCCTGCTCGTCATCGACGTGCAGCTCGCCCTCGTCGTCTTCGCGACGCTGCCGCCGCTGGTCGTCGGCACGTTCTTCTTCCGCCGGGCGAGCGTGAAGGCGTACGAGCTGGCGCGCGAGCGGGTGTCCGCCGTCAACGCCGACCTCCAGGAGTCGGTGTCGGGGCTGAGGATCGTGCAGGCGTTCCGGCGCGAGCGGGACGGCGGGCGGCGCTTCGCCGAGCGCAGCGACAGCTACCGCCGGGCCCGCATCCGGGGCCAGTGGCTGATCTCCGTCTACTTCCCCTTCGTGCAGTTCCTGTCGTCGGCCGCCGCCGCGGCCGTGCTGGTCGTGGGCGGCGCCCGGGTCGACGACGGGACGCTGACGACGGGCGCGCTGGTGGCGTACCTGCTCTACATCGACCTGTTCTTCGCGCCGGTCCAGCAGCTCTCCCAGGTCTTCGACGGCTACCAGCAGGCGACCGTCTCCCTCGGCCGCATCCAGGAACTGCTGCGCGAGCCGGCCTCCACCAAGGCCGCCGACAAGCCCCGGCCGGTGGAGTCCCTGCGCGGCGAGATCGCCTTCGAGGGCGTGCGCTTCCGCTACGGCGGCGAGGAGGAGGCGCTCGGCGGCATCGACCTGCGCATCCGGGCCGGGCAGACGGTCGCGTTCGTCGGCGAGACCGGCGCCGGCAAGTCCACCCTGGTGAAGCTGGTCGCCCGCTTCTACGACCCGACCGAGGGCCGCGTCACCGTCGACGGCACCGACCTGCGCGACCTCGACCTGACCTCCTACCGGCACCGGCTGGGCGTCGTCCCGCAGGAGGCGTACCTCTTCCCGGGCACGGTCCGCGACGCCATCGCCTACGGCCGCCCGGACGCCACCGACGCCGAGGTGGAGGCCGCCGCCCGCGCGGTCGGCGCCCACGAGATGATCGCCACCCTGGAGGGCGGCTACCTCCACGAGGTCGCCGAACGCGGCCGGAACCTGTCCGCCGGGCAGCGCCAGCTGATCGCGCTGGCCCGCGCGGAACTCGTCGACCCCGACATCCTCCTGCTGGACGAGGCGACCGCCGCGCTGGACCTGGCGACGGAAGCCCAGGTCAACCAGGCCACCGACCGTCTCGCGGGCCGCCGTACCACCCTCGTCGTCGCCCACCGGCTGACCACGGCCGCCCGTGCGGACCGGGTGGTCGTCATGGACCACGGGCGGGTCGCGGAGGACGGCACCCACGAGGAACTGCTGGCGCGCGGCGGACGGTACGCGCAGCTGTGGCGCACCTTCGTCGGGGCGGACGAGCCGGAGGAGACGGTCGGCGTGTCGTAGCCGTTCCCGTGCGGGCGGTGCGGCCGGCGCCGCGTGAGCGGTGTGGGCGGCCCCGCGTGTTCGCGGGCCCGGCCGACGTCCTTGCTGCGGCCGCGCGCCGCGGACCCGATCACTCTCGCCCTCCTCGCCCTGCTCCTCTCATCACCGCCGTCGGCTGCGAGACGCGCCTCCACCGGATGGGCCCCGGCGGTTCCGGCCGGGCCGCCGGGCGACAGAGGGGAGGCGGACGGCAGCCGGAGCGCCGGTCACGCGGGCGCGGCCCCCGGCGGCACCGGCTCGCCGGCCAGGAAGGGCCGCAGCAGGTCCAGGAGAGCCCGGGGGCGGTGCAGCGGGACGATGTGGCCGCAGTCGGCGAGGAGCCGCCCGGTCAGGTCGTCCGCGAGGGGACGGAGCTGCTTCTCCAGTGCCGCGCCGACCGGGTGCGCGCCCACGGTCATCGTCGGCACCGCCAGCCGCCCGCCCGCCACGGCCCGCTCGATCTGCGCCGCGCTCTCGGGCAGGGCCCGGTAGTAGGAGAACGCGCGGCGCAGCGCCCCGCGGCCGGTGTAGGCGCGGACGAAGGCGTCCCGTATCCGCGGCGGCACGCCCTCGCCCAGGGTGCCCGCGGTGAGGAACCAGTCGACGTAGCGGGCCTCGTTCCCCTCCAGGACGGTCTCCGCCAAGCCCGGCACGGAGTGGAAGCCGAACCACCACGGAGGGCCGGCGGAGAGGAAGTCCTCGGCGCCGGGCAGCCGGCCCGCCAGGGACTCCATGAGGACCAGCCGCCGCACCAGGTCCGGGCGGCGCAGGCCGAGCAGGAACGCCGGGGGTGTGCCCGCGTCGATGCCGACCACGGCGGCGCGGGACACCCCGCAGGCCGCGAGCAGGGCCGCGGCGTCACCGGCCAGGGTCGCGGCGTCGTGGCCGGACTCCGCCGGGCCGCTCGCCCCGAAACCGCGCAGGTCCGGCGCGATGACCGTGTACCGGTCGCGCAGGCCCGCCATGACCTCCCGCCACACCTCCCAGGTGTGCGGAAAGCCGTGCAGCAGCAGGACGGCCGGTCCCGCGCCGTCCACCGCCACGTTCAACTCGACGCCGTCGACCGCCACGCGGCGCAGCTCAGGCATGCGTATCCCCAGGTGAAAGTTGGTTACTGATGGTGACAAGGCCACCGTAGGGAACTAACTTGGGTGGTCCAAGACGGCACTTCTCCCTCAGGTGGTGAGTCGGGCGTGACCACGGCACGGCGCGGTGACCTCTTCGATCCCCGGTGCCCGACGCGGCAGCTCCTGGACCGCGTCGGCACCAAGTGGACGTCGATGGCGGTGAAGGTGCTCGCCGAACAGGCGCCCGGCGAGGTCCGCTTCGCCGACCTGCGGCGCCGCATGCCGGGCGTCTCGCAGAAGATGCTCTCCGTCACCCTGCGCAGTCTGGCCCGGGACGGCCTGGTCGCCCGCCGCGTGGAGGCCACCACACCGCCTTCCGTGTACTACCGGCTCACCGACCTCGGCCTCTCCTTGGAGGAACCCCTGGCCGCGCTGCGCGCGTGGGCCGAGCGGCACATGCCGGAGATCGAGGAGAGGAACCGGCGCGCGGCGGACGCCCCGTCGGACGGCGGGCCGGGGACGCCGTGACGGCGGTGCCGTGAGGGACATCCCGGTGACGGGGCCCGCGACGGCCGTGCAACCATCCGTCGTATGCCCCGCGTCCGTACACCCGTACGGAAAAGGGCGTGACGGGAGGGGCGTCCATGGCCACAGGTGCGATACGCCGGCTGGCGCTCGGCATGGCCGTGCTCACCACCTCCGGGCTGCTCACCCTCGCGGCGCCGCAGGACGCGCAGGCCGCCGCGGACTGCCCCGGCCGCAAGGTCCGCACGCTGGAGTTCGCCACCGGTTCCGTCCTCGTCCACAAGCGCGGCGGTTACGTCTGCGCCGTCACCGTCCCCAGGAAGCCCGGGGTGAAGCAGCGGATGTCGGTCAGCGTGCGGGCGCGCGGCGGCCGGCCGGTCACCGACGAGGGACGGTACGCCTACCGGGCCGGTCCGGTCACCGTGCACGCCGGGCAGCGGTGCGTGTGGGTCGAGGGCAGGGTGGGCGGCGGCTCGGTCGCCTCGGGCTGGATCCTGTGCTGAACCACCCGGTCCCGCCCGGCATTTCCCGGTGATTCCCCGTCTCCCCTGGTGCGCACACGCGTTGCTCCGATAGCTTCCGGGCGCACATCTGACTCACAGGGGAGGGTGCATGCGCAAGGCGCTCAGATGGCTGCTGGCGCTGACGGTGCTCATAGGCACCGTCGGTACGGCCCAGGCGGCCACCGCCGCCCAGCCGGAGGCCACCGGCACGACCGGTACCGGTACCGGTACCGGCACCGACATCAAGGACAGGCTGCTCGCCATCCCGGGCATGAGCCTGATCGAGGAGAAGCCGTACCCCGGCTACCGCTTCTTCGTCCTCGACTACACCCAGCCGGTCGACCACCGCCACCCGTCCCAGGGCACGTTCCAGCAGCGCATCACCGTGCTGCACAAGGACGTCAGCCGCCCGACGGTCTTCTACACCGGCGGCTACAACGTCTCCACCACGCCCAGCCGCCGCGAGCCGACCCAGATCGTCGACGGCAACCAGGTCTCCATGGAGTACCGCTTCTTCACCCCGTCCCGCCCCGACCCGGCCGACTGGTCCAAGCTGGACATCTGGCAGGCCGCCAGCGACCAGCACCGCATCTTCCGGGCGCTCAAGCCGGTCTACCCCGAGAACTGGATCTCCACGGGCGGTT
Organism: Streptomyces sp. NPDC006134; assembly: GCF_040628835.1. NCBI lineage: Bacteria > Bacillati > Actinomycetota > Actinomycetes > Kitasatosporales > Streptomycetaceae > Streptomyces > Streptomyces sp. NPDC006134. Next base: position 25,749 of record NZ_JBEXTV010000031.1, read on the forward strand.
CCAAGGGCGGCATGACCGCCACGTACTACGAGCGGTTCTACCCGCGCGACATGGACGGCGTCGTCGCCTACGTCGCCCCCAACGACGTGGTGAACAAGGAGGACTCGGCCTACGACCGCTTCTTCGCCACCGTCGGCACGAAGGAGTGCCGCGACCGGCTGAACGCGGTGCAGCGCGAGGCGCTGGTGCGCCGCGAGCCGCTGGAGAAGAAGTACGCCGCGTACGCGGCCGACCACGGCTACACCTTCGACACCATCGGCAGCCTGGACCGGGCCTACGAGGCGGTCGTCCTGGACTACGTCTGGGGCTTCTGGCAGTACAGCACCCTGAAGGCGTGCGACGACATCCCGGCGGACGCGAAGAACGCCACCGACGAGGAGATCTGGACCTCCGTCGACACCATCTCCGGCTTCTCCGCCTACACCGACCAGGGCCTGAGCACCTACACGCCGTACTACTACCAGGCGGGCACGCAGCTCGGCGCCCCGACGATCCGCTTCCCGCACATCGAGAAGCAGTACATCCGCTACGGCTACCAGCCGCCGCGCAACTTCGTGCCCCGCTCGATCCCGATGACGTTCCAGCCGTGGGCGATGCGCGACGTCGACACCTGGGTGAAGCACAACGCCCGCCACATGCTGTTCGTGTACGGCGAGAACGACCCGTGGGGCGCCGAACCGTTCCGCCTCGGCCACGGGGCGCGTGACTCCTACGTCTTCACCGCCCCCGGCATGAACCACGGCGCCAACGTCGCCGGTCTGGTCCCCGACCAGAAGGCGTTCGCCACGGCCCGCATCCTCGCCTGGGCGGGCGTCGCCTCCCCGGCGGTCCGGGAGAACCCGTCGGCGGCCAAGCCGCTCGCGGCGTTCGACGCCCGGCTCGACCGGCGGGACGTGGAGCGCGAACCGGCGCTGCGTCCGTAACGCGCGGGCGGTGCCCGGCCGTTAGGAGCTCCGGCTCACACCGGCCGGGCGCAGCCCACCGGCTGCCCGCCGCCGAGCCGCACGTACAGGGCGGTCGACGGCGGGCACTGGGACCGCCGCGCCACCGCCTTCACCACCTCGTACTGCGGTTTCCGCTTCCCCGTGCCGTCGCAGGCCGTCTCGCGGACCTTGCCGCCGCCGGCCTCGTAGACGCAGTCGCCGACGATGGTGCGCGGCCCGCCCCCGCCACCGGGGTCGCCCGGATGCGGCGGCTGGAGGTTGCGCATGCAGGCGTAGCCGCGCGGCACGGCCCCGTCGCCGTCCTCGTCGGACGACGGCCGCTGCTCGCTGATGTGGAGGACGAAGTCGGTGGTGGCCGGGCACGGCGGCCCGTCGCCCGCCCGGCCGTCGTGCCGGGCCACGACCCGTGCCGCGGCCCGCTCGCCGGTGCACGGCACCTCGGTGAAGCTGACCGTCCCGAAGGAACTGCACTCGCCGACGGCGAGGAACACCGCCCCGTACCCGGACGGCCGGACCGCGGCCGACGACGCCGGTCCCTCCCCGCCGAGCCGGCCCTCCTCCGCCGTCCCCGCCGGACTCTGACAGGCCGTCAGTACGGCCAGGAGCAGCACCGGCAGCGCGGCCGGTGCCCCGGCGTACCCTCTCCCACGCATCGCCATCCCCCCGAATCCCCCGCCCAGCGTGACCCGCCGCGGCGGGCGCACGCCAGACGCGCGGGGGCGCTTTGCGCAGGGTGAGGGGGGCGGCACGGGCGCGTGGCGTACGCGCGCTACGGCGGTTACGGCAGAAACATCCGATACGCCGGTCCGCGCCCGGCCGGATGCGGTACGCGCGTGCGACGGCCCGGCCGGCCCGCGGCACGCACGTGCGACGGTCCGGCCGGCCCCGGCGCGTCAGAGCCGGGAGCCGGTGCACCCGGCCCGATACGTCAGGCCCGATACGTCAGGCCCGGTACGTCAGCCCGTGCCCGACCGGATACAGCACCGCCGCCGGGTCGTCCGCCCGCATCACCGGGACCGGCAGCCTGCCGCGCGGTGCCGCCCGTCCCGCGATCACCCGGGCCGCGGCGCGCAGTTCGACATCGGTCCAGGAGTAGGCGGCGAGGAAGGCGGGCACGCCGGGCAGCTGGGCCACGTCGTACGGGTTGCGGACGGCGACGGCCACGACCGGCCTGCCCGTCGCCAGCAGCTCCCGTACCAGCGTCTTCTGGGCGCTGGTGGCCGTGACGTTGTAGGTGCCGACCACCACCGCGTCCGCCTCGCGCGCCGCCGCCACCGCGCGGGCGACGGTCGCCGCGGACGGGGCGGTGCCCGTGGACAGGGCGGTGGCCGTGAACCCGAGCTCGGTGAGCGCCCCGGCCAGTACGCCGGTCGGCGGGCCGGTCGTGCCCGACGGCGAGGCCGGGTCCGCGCCGACGACGAGCAGCTTCGGCGTCCGGCGCCGGGACAGCGGCAGCAGGCCGCCCTCGTTGACCAGCAGGGTGGTGGTCCGCTCGGCGATCCGGTCGGCCGCCGCCAGGTGGGCCCGGGTGCCGACCGCGCGGTCCACGCGGTCCGGGGCGGCGTACGGCTCGCGGAACAGTCCGAGCTTCGCCTTCAGCCGCAGGATGCGCAGAATCGATTCATCAAGCCGTGCCTCCGTGAGCTCGCCCTCGCGTACGGCCGTCAGGACGGCGTTCCAGGCCAGGTCCAGGTCGGGCGGGTTCAGCAGCTGGTCCACGCCGGCCTTCAGCGCCAGCACCGGCACCCGCGCGTCGCCGTACTTCGTCCGCACGCCCTGCATGCCGAGGGAGTCGGTGACGACGACCCCGTCGTAGCCGAGCTCCTCGCGCAGGATGCCGGTGAGGATGGGGCGGGAGAGGGTGGCCGGGTCGCCGGAGGGGTCGAGCGCCGGGAACATCAGGTGCGCGGTCATGATCGAGTCGATGCCCGCCTCGATCGCCGCCCGGAACGGCGGCGCGTCCAGCTCCTCCCACTGGGCGCGGCTGTGGGTGATGACCGGGAAGCCGGTGTGGCTGTCGACGGCGGTGTCGCCGTGCCCGGGGAAGTGTTTGGCGCACGCCGCGACCCCCGCGCCCTGGTACCCGGCGACCTCGGCGGCCACCAGCGCGGCCACCGCGTCCGGGTCGGAGCCGAAGGAACGCACGCCGATCACCGGGTTGGCCGGGTTGACGTTCACGTCGGCCACGGGGGCGTAGTCCTGACGGATGCCCAGGGCGCGCAGCTCGGCGCCGGCGATCCGGCCGAGGGTGCGTGCGTCGGAGCGCGAGCCGCCCGCGCCGAGGGCCATCGCGCCGGGGAACAGCGTGGCCGGTTCGCCCACCCTGGCCACTATCCCGTGCTCCTGGTCGGTGGAGACGAGCACCGGCAGGCCGCGCGGCAGCTCCAGCGAGGCCTTCTGGATGCCGTTGGACAGGGCGGCGATCTGGTGCGGGTCGCGGGTGTTGTGCGCCCAGGCGAAGTAGATGATGCCGCCGACGCGGTACCGGGCGATCAGCTCGGCGGCGGTGCGGACGCCGATCTCCTTGAGATTGGCGTCGACGTCGGCCTGGTCGGGGGCGGTGGCGGAGTGGCCGTAGACCCGCATGACGAAGAGCTGGCCGACCTTCTCCTCGAGGGTCATGCGGGAGACGAGGGCGCGGAGCTTGTCGTCGCCGGGGCCGGGCCGGGCGGCCTGGGCGGAGGCGGTGCCGCCCGCCGCCAGGGCCGCGGTGACGCCCGCGGTGGCGGCGAGGAGGGTGCGTCTGGAGGGCTGGGAGGTGCTTCCCGTGCTGCTGTCGGGCACGTGCGCTCCTTCCGGAGGTCCGGAGTGAGTGACCCGGAACGGTCACCGGGACCGCTGGGGGATCACTGAAGAATCGCTGCGTAGAGCTGCATGTCACTGCACTGAAGGAAACTTCCGAGAGGCCACCAATATCCGGGAAGTTTCTGCCAGTCAAGGGAACGCACAGGAGACACGGCAGGGACCGGCACGCGGCACGAGAGGGGCCGCCACCGGCGCCAGGGAGGGGGCGCGCCGGTGGCGGCACTGCCGGCCGGGTACGGCGGAGAGGGGGGTCGGCGATCGCAGCCGGCGGCGAGGGCCGACACCGCACCACGGTGACTCATCCGGCAGTTCGCGGTTTGGACGGACGGACCCGGGCGCGGGTTCCCGGGAGGGGGACGATTCCCCGAAGTCGGTACGGGAGCGGCCCGAAGAGGCCACATGAGGTCAGTGGGGCGCGTGGGCCGACACGCGGGGCCAGCGCTCCCGCAGCGTGCGCATCAGCCCGTCGTGGCAGACCCGGCCGGGCGGCCGGCAGATCCACCGCCGCCCGCCCGGCTCCGCGCGCCGTACGCCCGTGCGCCCCGCGAAGGGGTGCCCCTCGGGCACGAGCAGATCGCACGGCGGTGCCGTGGGCGGCGGGAAAACCGATCGACGCGATCCCGTGGCGGCGGAAGAATTCGCCCGGTGACGTTCATGTGGGAGAGCCCCGTCCTCGAAGGCACGCTGGTGCGGCTGGAACCCCTGGGGCGGCGGCACGCCGCCGACCTGGCGGTGGCCGCCGAAGAGGACCGGGGGACGTACGAGTACACCTGGGTACCGAGAGCCGGGGAGGTCGACGCCTACATCGACGCGCAGCTCGCCCGGGCGGCCACGGGACGGCTCGCCCCGTACGCGCAGATCTGCCGGGCCACGGGCCGGGCGGTGGGCGCCACGTCGTACTGGGAGCCGCGCCGCTGGCTCTCCGACGACCGCCTGGACGCCGTCGAGGTCGGTTTCACCTGGCTGGCCCGGTCCGCGCAGGGCACGGGTGTGAACGCCGAGGCCAAGCTGCTGCTGTTCCGGCACGCCTTCGAGGAGTGGGGCGTGGCGCGGGTCGACCTGAAGACGGACGCCCGCAACCGCCGCTCCCGCGCGGCGATCGAGTCGGTGGGCGCCCGCTTCGAGGGCGTCCTGCGCAACTGGTCCCGCTCCCGGGCGCCGGGGGAGGAGGGCCGGCTGCGCGACTCCGCGATCTACTCGATCACGGCGGACGAGTGGCCCGGCTGCCGCCGGCGGCTGGAGGAGCGGGTCGCCCGCTTCACGGTCCGCGCGGCCTGAGAGCCCCGAACAGCCCGGACAGAAGGAGCGCCCGGACCCGGTGACGCGGCTCACCGCGCTCCCGGGACCGGCCGGTGTCACGCCGAGTCGTTGAGGAGGCGGGCCAGGTGCTCCCGCCCCGCGTCCAGCAGACCGGGAAGGGGCGCGGCCTCCTCGTACCACCGCTTCTCGTACTCCCAGCACAGCCAGCCGTCCCAGCCGTGCCGGGAGAGGACCTCCACGCACTCGGCGAGCGGCAGCACACCGGCGCCGAGCGGCAGCGGGGCGGTGTCGCCGGCGGACGCGATGTCCTTGACCTGGACGTAGCCGAGGTGCGGGGAGAGCGCCGCGAAGGTCTCCGAGGGCTGCTCGCCGCCGAGCCAGGTGTGCATGACGTCCCACAGCGCCCCGACCTGGCGGTGGCCGACCAGGCCGAGGACCCGCATCGCCGCGGCGCCGGTGCGGTGCGAGTCGTGGGTCTCCAGCAGGATGCGCACACCGCGGTCGGCGGCGTGCTCGGCGGCCGTGCCGAGCCGCCGGGCGGCCGTCGCGTCGGCCTCCTGCGGGCTCTGGCCGTCACCGCCGCCGGGGAAGACCCGCACGTACGGGGCGCCCAGGTCGCGGGCGAGGTCGAGCAGGGCGCGGATCTCGGCGAGCACGGGACCGTCGTCGCCGGGCGCGGCGACCCGCGCGTACCCCGCCAGGCCCAGGAGCTCGACGCCGGCCGCCTTGAACGCGGCGGCCGCGTCGTCCCGTTCGGCGGGGGTGAGGCCCGGGTGCACCGGTTCCTCTGGGTGGGTGCGCAGTTCGACGCCGTGGTAGCCGTGCGCGGTCGCGAGCCGCAGCACGTCGGGCAGGGACAGGCCGGGGACGCCGAGGGTGGAGAACGCCAGCTTCATGCCGTGGGACCGTTCCTGAAGATCGAGCGGGGATGGGTCCTGCTGCCAGGACCCGTGCTCAGCAGTGTGCCCCGAACGGTGCCGGGCACACGGGTGGCCCGCGTGCGCGCCGCGCGACGTCCTCGTCACCCTCACGGAGGGGAACGCCCCGGCGGGCCGGTCCCCGGGCCACGGGGAGGCGCGGTACCCGGCGGGACCGTGCTGCCGCGCCGGGTCCGGCCCCGATCCGCTGGAAACGCCCTGGGTAGGGTAGGCGCGAGAGCACAGGCACATCACGGACCGGAACGAGGAGCAGACGTGAGCGAACCGGCGTCCACCGCCCTGCAGCAGGAGATCGCCCGGGAGCTTCAGGTCGCCGAGACCTTCGACGCCGAGCGGGAGATCGAACGCCGGGTGGCCTTCCTCACCGAGCGGCTCACCTCCACCGGCCTGCGCTCCCTCGTGCTCGGCATCAGCGGCGGCGTCGACTCCACCACCGCCGGCCGGCTGTGCCAGCTCGCCGTCGAGCGGGCCCGGGACGCCGGGCACGAGGCGCGGTTCTACGCGATGCGGCTGCCCTACGGCGTGCAGGCCGACGAGCACGACGCCCAGCTCGCGCTCTCCTTCATCCGGGCCGACCACGTGCTGACCGTGGACGTCAAGCCCGCGAGCGACGCCGCGCTGGAGGCGGTGCGGGCCTCCGGCGTGACCTTCCGCGACGCCCACCACCAGGACTTCGTGCACGGCAACATCAAGGCCCGGCAGCGCATGATCGCCCAGTACGCGGTGGCCGGCGCGCACGACGGCCTGGTCGTCGGCACCGACCACGCCGCCGAGGCGGTCTCCGGCTTCTTCACCAAGTTCGGCGACGGCGCCGCCGACCTGGTCCCGCTGACCGGCCTGACCAAGCGCCGGGTGCGCGCCGTCGCGGAGGCGCTGGGGGCACCCGCCGAGCTGGTGTGGAAGACCCCGACGGCCGATCTGGAGTCCCTCGACCCGGGCAAGGCCGACGAGGACGCGCTCGGCGTCGGCTACGACGACATCGACGACTTCCTGGAGGGCAAGCCGGTGGACGAGCGGGCCTTCGAGACGATCGTCAACCGCTACCGCCTCACCGACCACAAGCGACGCCTGCCCATCGCGCCCTGAGGCCCATCGCCCCTGAGACCCAGGGCGCGACGGGGGCCGGCCCTGGTACCGGGGCCGGGATCAGGACCGGCACCGGAGCCGGGACCAGGCCCGGTGCCGGGACCGGGCCCAGGCCCGGCACCGGAGGCAGCCGCCGCCCCCCCGGCACCGGAGGCACCCGCTCCGGCTCCCCCGGCCCGGGAGCGCGAACGACGCGCCGCCCCCGGCACCGGAGGCACCCGCCTACCCCTCGCCGCGCGGCACCCCGGTCGACCCCCGCACCATCAGCTCCCCCCGCACCGTGGCGATCCCCCCGGGCGGCGGCTCCTCCCGCCCCATCGCGATGCGCCCGGCCCGCGCCCCCGCCTCCGCCAGCGGCAGCCGCACCGTCGTCAGCGCGGGCACCGCGTCGATGCTGAACGGCAGGTCGTCGAAGCCGGCCACCGACACGTCCTGGGGGATCCGCAGCCCGGACTCGCGCAGCGCCGCGCACGCGCCCAGCGCGACGGAGTCGTTCGCGGCGACGATCGCCGTCAGGGACGGGTCCCTGCGCAGGAGTTCGAGCGTGGCCTCGTAGCCGGACCGCCGGTCGTAGCGGCCGTGGACCGTGCGGCGCGGGTCGTCCTCGATGCCGTGCGCGGCGAGCGCGGCCCGGTGGCCCTCCAGCCGGTGGCGCGTGGTCGTCCGCTCCTGCGGACCCGCGATGTAGCCCAGCCGCCGGTGCCCCAGTCCGATCAGGTGCTCGGTCAGCTCCCGGCCGCCGCCCCGGTTGTCGAACGTCAGGGCGATCGCCTCGGTGTCCGGCGCGGGCGGGCGCCCGCACAGCACCACCCGGGTCCCGGCGTCGCCGAGCTTGCGCAGTTTCGCCGCCACGGCCGCCTTGTGCGGCTCGTTCTCCACCGCGCCGCCGGTCAGGACGACGGCCGCCGCCCGCTGCCGCTGGAGCAGCGTGAGGTAGGTCAGCTCGCGCTCGGGGGAGCCGCCCGTGTTGCAGACGACGGCGAGGTGCTCCCCGCCCGCCCGGCCGCCGGACCCGCCGATCTCGGACTGGATGGCGCTCGCCATGATGCCGAAGAAGGGGTCGGCGATGTCGTTGACCAGGATGCCCACCAGGTCGGAGGTGGCGGCGGCCAGGGCGCTCGCCGGCCCGTTGAGCACGTAGTCCAGCTCGTCGACCGCCTTCAGCACCCGCTCGCGGGTGGATGCGGCCACGGGGTAGTTCCCGTTCAGTACGCGCGACACCGTCGCGGGGGAGACCTGCGCGCGGGCCGCCACGTCCGCCAGGGTCACCGTCATGTCCTCGTCCTCCGGTCGTTCCGGTCGCGCCTTGTGCCGTACTCGCTGTGACTCGCCGTACTCGCCGTACTCGCCGTACTCCGCCGCACGCGGGCGATCGCCAGGGTGCGGGCAGCCGGCTCCGCCACGGGACGGACGGCGCCTGCCGGTCAGACCCTACGGCCCCCGGCCGGCCCCGTTCGCCCCCTCGAACAACTCCGCCGCGCGACGGTCTTGTCCAGACCACCGTGCACAGGCTAGCTTCGTACCAGATAGAAAGCGCTTGCTGTGAGGCTCGACGGTCATCGGGCGACCGGTGGTGGGGCACGTGCGGCGCGCGCGGACCGCGTACGACGTGTACGAAGGGAATGACGTGACACGCAAGACGGTGCGTATCGCCATGAACGGCGTGACCGGGCGCATGGGCTACCGCCAGCACCTCGTCCGCTCGATCCTGGCCATCCGTGAGCAGGGCGGCCTGGACCTCGGGGACGGCGTCGTGCTGTGGCCGGAGCCGATCCTGGTCGGACGCCGTGAGCACGCGCTCAGGGAGCTGGCGGAGCGGCACGGCCTGGAGCACGTCTCGACGGACGTGGACGCGGTCCTCGCCGACGAGAGCGTCGACATCTACTTCGACGCGCAGGTCACCTCCGCCCGCGAGGACGCCATCAAGAAGGCGATCGCGGCGGGCAAGCACATCTACACCGAGAAGCCCACGGCCACCGGTTACGAGGGCGCGCTGGAACTGGCCCGCCTGGCCGCCGCCAAGGGCGTCAAGCACGGCGTCGTCCAGGACAAGCTGTTCCTGCCCGGCCTGCTCAAGCTCAAGCGGCTCATCGACGGCGGCTTCTTCGGCCGCATCCTGTCCGTGCGCGGCGAGTTCGGCTACTGGGTCTTCGAGGGCGACTGGCAGGAGGCCCAGCGCCCCTCCTGGAACTACCGCGCCGAGGACGGCGGCGGCATCGTCGTCGACATGTTCCCCCACTGGGAGTACGTGCTGCACGAGCTGTTCGGCCGCGTGACGTCCGTCCAGGCCCTCACCGCCACCCACATCCCGCAGCGCTGGGACGAGAACGGCAAGCCCTACGACGCCACCGCCGACGACGCCGCCTACGGCGTCTTCGAGCTGGAGGGCGGCGCGATCGCCCAGATCAACTCCTCCTGGGCGGTCCGCGTCAACCGCGACGAGCTGGTGGAGTTCCAGGTCGACGGCACCGAGGGCTCCGCCGTCGCGGGCCTGCGCAACTGCCGCGTCCAGCACCGCAGCGCCACGCCCAAGCCGGTGTGGAACCCGGACATCCCGGCGACGTACTCCTTCCGCGACCAGTGGCAGGAGGTCCCGGACAACCAGGAGTTCGACAACGGCTTCAAGGCCCAGTGGGAGCTGTTCCTCAAGCACGTCTACGCCGACGCCCCCTACCACTGGGACCTGCTGGCCGGCGCCCGCGGCGTGCTCCTCGCCGAGCTGGGCCTGAAGTCCTCGGCCGAGGGCCGCCGCATCGAGGTCCCGGAGGTCGCGCTGTGACCCTCCGCCTGCCGGACGCGAGCGGCGCGCTGCGGTCCTACGAGCCCCGCGCCGAGCCCCTCGCCCTCACCCCAGGAAGCGCTTTCACCTCCCGTACGGTCTTCTCGGCGGCCCACGTCGTCGCCGACCCGTACGCCGACACGACCCCCGACTCGCCCGCCGCCGTCGACTGGGACGCCACCCTCGCCTTCCGCCGCCACCTGTGGGCGCACGGCCTGGGCGTCGCCGAGGCGATGGACACCGCCCAGCGCGGCATGGGCCTGGACTGGGCGGGCGCCGCCGAGCTGATCCGCCGCAGCGCCGCCGAGGCGAAGGCGGCCGGCGGCCGGATCGCCTGCGGCGTCGGCACCGACCAGCTCACCACCGCGGGCCCCCGCACCCTGGACGAGGTCCGCCGTGCCTACGAGGAGCAGCTCGCCCTCGTGGAGGAGGCGGGCGCCCAGGCCATCCTCATGGCCTCCCGCGCCCTCGCGGCCACGGCGCGGGGCCCCGAGGACTACCTGGAGGTCTACGGCCACCTGCTCCGCCAGGCCGCCGAACCGGTGATCCTGCACTGGCTCGGCCCCATGTTCGACCCGGCGCTGGAGGGCTACTGGGGCTCGTCCGACCTGGACGCCGCCACCGGCACCTTCCTGGAGGTCATCGCCGCCCACCCCGACAAGGTCGACGGCATCAAGGTCTCCCTCCTGGACGCCCAGCGCGAGATCGACCTGCGCCGCCGCCTCCCGCACGGCGTGCGCTGCTACACCGGCGACGACTTCAACTACCCCGAGCTGATCGCCGGTGACGAGCAGGGCTTCAGCCACGCCCTGCTCGGCATCTTCGACCCGCTGGGCCCGCTGGCGGCCGAGGCGGTCCGCGTCCTGGACACCGGGAACACGGAGGGCTTCCGCGCCCTGCTCGACCCCACCGTCGAGCTCTCCCGCCACCTCTTCCAGGCCCCGACCCGCTTCTACAAGACGGGCGTGGTCTTCCTGGCCTGGCTCGCCGGCCACCAGGACCACTTCGCGATGGTCGGCGGCCTGCAGTCGGCCCGCTCCCTGCCGCACTTCGCCCGCGCCTACGAACTCGCCGACGGCCTCGGCCTGTTCCCGGACCCGAAGCTGGCCGAGGAGCGGATGCGGACCCTGCTGTCCCTGTACGGAGTGGCCCAGTGACCGGACTCGAGCGTTTCAGCATCAACCAGATGACGGTCAGGCAGCTGTCGCTGCCCGAACTGGCCGAGGCGTGCGGCCGGCTGGGCGTCGGCAACGTGGGCCTGTGGCGCGAGCCCGTCCAGGAGTACGGCCTGGAGGCCACCGCCAAGCTGGTCCGCGACGCGGGCCTGACGGTGACCACGCTGTGCCGCGGCGGCTTCCTCACCGCGATCGACGCCGGGGAGCGGGCGCGCGCCCTGGCCGACAACCGGCGGGCCGTCGACGAGGCCGCGGCCCTCGGCACCGACACCCTCGTGCTGGTCTCGGGCGGCCTGCCCGCCGGTTCCAAGGACCTGCGCGGCGCCCGGGAGCGCATCGCGGACGCCCTCGCCGAACTCGGCCCGTACGCCGAGGAGCACGGGGTCCGCCTGGCCATCGAGCCGCTCCACCCGATGTTCGCCTCCGACCGCTGCGTGGTCTCCACCCTCGCCCAGGCGCTGGACCTCGCCGAGCGCTTCCCCGCCCGCCAGGTCGGCGTCACGGTCGACACGTACCACATCTGGTGGGACGACACGGCGCCCGCGCAGATCGCCCGGGCGGGCGCGGGCGGCCGCATCCACACCTTCCAGCTCGCCGACTGGACGACCCCGCTGCCGGAGGGCGTCCTGAACGGCCGCGGCCAGATCGGGGACGGCGCGGTCGACATGCGGGAGTGGAAGGGTTACGTGGAGGCCGCCGGGTACACCGGCCCCATCGAGGTGGAACTCTTCAACGACGGGCTGTGGACGCGCGACGGGCGGGAGGTGCTGGCCGAGACGGCGGCACGCTTCGTGGAACACGCCCTGTGATCCGGCTCTGACCGGTCCATCTCTGACCGGTCCGTTTCTGACCGGTCCGTTTCTGAGCGGTCCGTTTCTGACCGGTCCGTCTCTGAGCGGTCCGGCCCTGGTGGTCCCTCTGCCCACCCCGTTCCGGGGTGGGCAGAGGCTTCCCCCTCGAACTGCCCCGAAGGGCTTCTCCTCGGGGCCTTGGGGGTCCCCCGATGTCTCCCCCAAGATCCCCGCCGTGCACAATCCCCCCACCGTGCACAAGGACAGGATGGCAAGGGAAACCGCCCCGGTCCTTGGCAACCGGCGCACGGATCTTGACGATTCGTGCACGGGCCGAAGCGCCCGGCACCCGGCGGCGGGACAGCGGCGGGACAGCGGTGGGCCGGGGACGCGTCAGAGGGAGTGGCGGTAGTCCTTCGGCGTCATCCCGTACGCCCGCCGGAAGGCCCGGCTGAAGGTCGCCGGGTCGGTGAAGCCCCAGCGGGCGGCCACGGACTGGATGGAACGGGACCGCAGGCCGAGGTCGGCGAGGTCGCGGCGGCAGCGCTCCAGCCGGCGGTGGCGGATCCAGGCGGCGGGCGTCTGGCCCTCCTCGGCGAACACCTGGTGCAGATGGCGCACCGAGATGCCGTGCGCCGCCGCCACCATGGCGGGGGAGAGGGACGGATCGCCCAGTCGCCGTTCGATGAAGTCCCGCACGCGCAGGTGCAGGGCGCGCCGCCGGGACTCCGGGTCCAGGGTGTCCTCGGCCTCCAGGCAGCGCCCGAGCACGGACGCGAGGAGGTCCGTGGTGGTGCGGGCCAGCGCCGGGGCGTCCGCGCCGGTGAACTCCCCGGCGCGGGCGGCGAGGTCGGTGAGCCAGCGGTACAGCACCCCGCCCAGACCCTGCCGGAGCGGGACGGGCACGGCCGACAGACGCCGCATCGCGCTCGGCGGCAGCGGCAGCAGGGCGCGCGGAAGGGTGACGATCACCGCCGACACGGGGCCGGGCGCCGGGCGGTGCCGTGCCTCGTACGGCCGGGAGCTGTCGACGAGGACCAGGTCCCCGGCGCGGAAGGTCTCCTCGTGCCCGTCCTGCGCGGCACCGCCCTCGCCCCGGACCAGGCACTGGATCTGGTAGACCTCCGGGTCGGACCGGCGGATGAGGCGCGGGGTGCGCACGGTCTCCATCTGAGGGAAGTCCAGCAGGGAGATCTGCACGTCGGGCAGGGACAGCAGCCGCATCGTGGCCCGGAAGTCGTCCCGGCGTTCGCTGCGCAGCAGGGTGGGCAGATGGGTCCGTACGGCGACCTCGTGCCACAGGTCCCAGCGTTCGGCGGCCGGCACCGCCTCCGTCCCGAACTCCCGCACCAGCATGGCCACCCGCCCCCTCACGTGCCCCGGCAGGGGCTGCTCCGTGAACTCGCCGACCGGCGCCCATCGTAGGCTGGCCGGGCCGGAAAAGAATTCCGGCGGGAGTGTGCAACCGTTCCGCGCGTCCACGGGTCGTACAAGGCATCAGGACGTCCCGCTGGGGGGAAACCGGGGATCTGGGGGGATCCGGGGAATCACGGGGGTTCTGACGGAGGGGAAACCGAGGGGGGCTCGATCGACGGATCGAGCCCCCCTCGAAGCGTCCGGGACGAAGTACCCGAGGGCCCGGGGGAAGTCCCCGAGGCCGGAAGAAGACCCCACACCGCGACCGCACATCCGCGTGCTCCCGCCGAGTATCCGGGCACCGGAGCCCCTGGTCGGCAGGTGGTCCGGTGGGATGGCGCCGGATGGCCGCGGCCATGGACGCCGCATCACACGCCCTGTTGTCAGTGCCGTGCTGTACGATGCCCGCTCGCTGTACCGGCGTACGGATTACGGATTAGTAGATCGGGGCGATCAGGGCATCTGGCCTCGCGTCCGGGGTGCTGCGCTTCACCCCTTTCGGGTGTGATCTGAGACACTCGTACGCGGGTGCGCCTTTACTGAGCTGGACGAATGCTCGATTCCGAAGCGGAAACAGATATTCGTTCCGCGTTCCAACCTGTTTGCAGGTCTCGCGAACGACCTTCCCGGCAAGGCAAGATGGGGTCTGCCCGTACGCGAGGCCCGGGACTCCGCCCTATCCGGCGTGAGCGCGTGTACTGCCGTGCGGGCAGAGCGAGAGCCCCATCTCCGATGCCTGCAAGCTGTAGAGATGAGGCCCTCTGGCACCACCAGAACGGGCTGGGCCCCGGCCCTCGGGTCGGGGCTCTTCCCTCAGTGGCTCAGGAACTCACGCACGATCTTGTAGAGCGCGACGATCGGTCCGAGCCAGCGGGCCTTGTTGTAGAACCGGTCCGCCTTGCTGTTCTGGTGCCCCTCAGGCTGTGCGGCCATCGGGTCGCCCCCCTTTCCGGTCCACGTTCGTGAACCTCTCGAGAACACCCACGATGTGTCGCGGACCCTCCGGGGAGCGGTGGTAGCGCAATACAGTACCGGGCACCAGCGGCAACAACGGTGCGTGCCAGTCACCCCTGCGGGTGACCGGTCCTCCGCTTGAACGGCACGGGGTGCCGGATCGGTCGACCGGAATGCCACGGTTGTGGCGATCAAGGCAACTGCCAGCGTTGTTACGGATGTTGCAAGGGAAACGGCGTGCCAGTTCCCGACCTGAAAGTTGCGTAAATCACATCCTGGGGGGTGATGGGTCCTCCGTCGAAGTCTGTACATACGCCACCGGTGGACTCGCTTCTCCTCGGATCGGACGAGGAGGCGAGTGGCATGGGTTGGTGATCGATCGGCATCGTTCACCAACCGGACAGTTGCGAAGGCCGGGGGAGTCGGCGAAGGCGCCGGGGCCGTGCGCCACTCGCCCCCGTAACCGATCACGTCGCCTTCACCGACCAGAGCCGCGCGCTTGGTGGGGTGGCCTAATCGTCGGCGGCGGGGCGGATGCGGTTCAAAGGGGCCTCCCACTCGACGCCACCCCCTCTCGGGCGCATGTAAGCAGTCCGGCTGAGCAGCTTGTTGCCTTCCTTGGCGCGCTCCTCGATCACACCTTGCAGCTCACCCGTGCGCCCCGTCTCATCGTCCACGACGAGCGTGCCTTTCGGATACGGCAGCTTGCCGTGGCTGAGCGTTGCCGGCGGCTTCTCGTATGTCAGTGCCATGACCTCTCGTCCCAGCTGGACACATGTGTCTCACACAAGAGAACTGCCGTCGCGCGAAGCGAACTTGCACAGCTCTTGCACAAGGCCAGGGCGTACGAGTGGCCGAAGTGGGACCATGGGCCCTAACGGAAGACGAGCGGGGAAGACGCACAGGTATGAGCGTGACCAGGATTCCCGGACCCGGCGCGAACGTGGCCGTCTGCCGCAAGGCACGTGGCTTGAGCCAGGTTGCCCTCGCCCGGCGGGCGGGCGTGTCGGTCTCGCTGCTGAGCAAGATCGAGGTGGGTGACCGCGCGCTCACGCAGGGCATCGCCGCCGCTCTCGCTCAAGCCATGGGGCTGACCCTGGACGAGCTGCTGGGCACGACCCCGGTCGAGCGCGCCGACGAGGACAGCCTTACGGCTCTCCACCACGCCGTCCGGCGGTTCGACATCTCCGACGTGCCCCCCGCCCACCCGGAGGACCTGCCGCGCCGACTCGCCGAGCTGAACGAGCACCGGTACCGGACCGAGCTGTCGGCGGTGTTGCGGAAGCTCCCGGATGTGCTGGCCGATGCGACCAACTACGCGCACGCCACCCAGTCGCCCGACGCCTGGACCCGCGTCGCCGACGTGTACTCGGTGGTCTACTGGCTGGCCGCCCGGCACCGCTGGATGCACCTTGCCGAGCTGGCCGTGATGAAGCAGCGGCTGGCAGCCGAGCGCGCGCACCCGATCGCTGCCACGGTGGCCGCTCGCGACGAGGCGGGGACCTTTCTCAACTCGGGTGACTTCGCGGGCGGGCTGGCCATCGTGGACCGCGCCATCGTCGAGGCCGAGTCGAGCCTCGAAGGACGCGACCGCGTGTTCGGCCTGGGCATCCTGCACCTGCGTGGCCTCACGTTGGCAGGCCGGCTCAAGGACAAAGCCACCGCCGAGGAGCACATCAGGGCGGCTTGGCGCACGGCCGAGGACTACGGCGAGGACGCCGACGAGCACGGCATCCACTTCGGGCCGGACCAGACCGCCACCCACGTCGTCTCGACGCTCTCCGACATGGACCAGCACCGCCGCGCGCTGGACACGGCCGACGACCTGATCAGAGGGGGCACCGGCCTGCCCGCGACCCGCATAGGCCCCCTGCACATGAACCTGGGCCGGTCGCACCTCGCCCTCGGCGACCGGGACTCGGCTCTGGAGTCGCTCGAAGCGGCCTGGGGCGTCGCGCCGGAGATGGCCCGGGTCCACCCGACCAGCCAAGAGCTCATGCGCGTCCTGACCTCGCTGCACCGCCGCAGCAATCCCCGACTCACGCGGCTGGCCAAGCGCGCCGGCGTGCCCTTCTGAGGTCAGCGGCGGAGCCGCCGGCGCCGTTCACGGGGCCAAGGGCACGCCGGCGCTGAGCCACGGCGGGCAGGGTAGGGGACCCGGCCCGGCCGGCGCGCCGCAGAGGCGGCGGTCGAGGATCCCGGCCTTCCTCACCGCGCCCCCTCTGCCGCGTCCTCCGCGCCGTTGCCGCCCAGCGCGCCCACCTCGGCCGCCGTCGGATACGACATCTGCGCGCCGGGCTTCGTCACGGCCGCCGCCCCGACCCGCGCCGCGTACGCCGCCGCCCGCGCCAGGTCCCAGCCCGTGCCGAGCCGCCAGGCCAGCGCCGCGGTGAACGCGTCCCCCGCGCCCGTGGTGTCGACGGCGTCCACCGCCACGGACGGCACCCGCACGACGCCCTCCGCCGAGGCCACCAGCGCCCCCTCGGCCCCGAGGGTGACCACGACCGAGCGCGGGCCCTTCGCCAGCAGCAGCCGCGCCCAGTCCTCCGGCTCCCCGCTCACACAGGAGTCGCCGAGGACGACCCGCGCCTCGTGCTCGTTGACGATCAGCGGATCGCAGGCCGCCAGCACCTCCCGCGGCAGCGGGCGCGGCGGTGACGGGTTGAGGACGAAGCGGCTGCCCGGCGGCAGGTTCCGGACTACCTCTACGACCGTCTCCAGCGGGATCTCCAGCTGCGCCGACACCACCCGGGAGACGTGGAGGAGGCTGCCGGCCGCGCGGACGTCCTGCGGGGTCAGCCGCGCGTTGGCGCCCGGCGAGACCACGATGCTGTTGTCCCCGGACGGGTCCACCGTGATCAGCGCGACGCCGGTCGGGGCGCCGCCCACCAGGACGCCCACGGTGTCGACACCGGCCGCCCGCTGCGACTCCAGCAGCAACCGGCCGTGGTCGTCGGCGCCGACCCGGGCCAGCAGGGCCGTACGGGCCCCGAGACGGGCGGCGGCGACCGCCTGGTTGGCGCCCTTGCCGCCCGGGTGGACGGCCAGGTCGGAGCCGAGCACCGTCTCGCCCGCGCCCGGCCGCCGCTCGACGCCGATCACCAGGTCGGCGTTGGCCGACCCCACGACCAGCAGGTCGTAGTCGTACATGAACCCTCTCCCGAATCACCCGACAGCCCGAGCATGAACCTGAATCCGGACCTGAGCCCGAGCCCGCACACCATGGTCGGCCGGCCGCCACCGGCCGACCACCACCACCGTCAGCCGCCGAACCCGGCCACATTCTCCTTCGTGACCACCTTCACCGGCACCTTCACCCTCTCCTCGACCCGCTTGCCCTCGGCGGCGCGCAGCGCGTTGTCCACGACGATCCTGCCCAGTTCCCTCGGCACCTGCGCCACGGAGGCGTACAGCGTGCCCGCCTCGACCGCCTTCAGCCCGTCCGGGGTGCCGTCGAAGCCGACGACCTGCACGGACTTCCCCGCCTTGGAGCCGAGGGCCTTGATCGCGCCGAGCGCCATCTCGTCGTTCTCGGCGAAGACGCCGTCGATGTCCGGGTGGGCCTGGAGCAGGTTCGTCATCACGTCCAGGCCCTTGGTGCGGTCGAAGTCGGCGGGCTGCCTGGCGACGACCTCGATGCCCGGGTACGCCTTCAGGCCCTCGGCGAACCCGGCGCCGCGCTCGCGGCTGGCGGAGGTGCCCGCCTGGCCCTGGAGGATCACGATGGTGCCCCTGCCGCCGAGCTTCTCGGCCAGGGCCCGGGCGCCCAGCCGCCCGCCCTCGACGTTGTCGGAGGCGACCAGCGCGTCCGTGTCGGCCTCGCTGACGCCGCGGTCCACGGCGATGACGGGGATGTCCGCCTTGTTCGCCGCCCGCACCGACGGGCCGGCGGCGTCGGAGTCCACCGGGTTGACGACGATCGCGCCGAGGCCCTCGCTGGTGAAGTTCTGGAGCTGGTTGGCCTGCTGCGAGGCGTCGTTCTGCGCGTCGGTGACCGTCAGGTCCACGCCCCGCTTCCTCGCCTCCTGCTCGGCACCGGCCCGGATCTGCACGAAGAACGGGTTGTTCAGCGTCGACAGCGACAGGCCGACCGTGCGCTCCTTGCCCGCGGGGTCCCCGCCGTGCAGGAGGGAGGTGGCGCCGACGACCGCCACCGCGACGACGGCCGCGATCACGTACGTCACCGCCTGCTTCCCCTTCCCGCCCGGCGAGGCGCCGGCCGCGGCCGGCACCGCCCCCGCCTTGCGGCGCACGGTGTCCAGCAGCACCGCCAGCGCGATCACGACACCGATGACGACCTGCTGCCAGAACGCGGAGACGGACAGCAGGTTGAGGCCGTTGCGCAGCACCGCCAGGATCAGCGCGCCGATCAGGGTGCCCGACGCCTTGCCGGTGCCGCCCGCCAGCGAGGCGCCGCCGATGACGACCGCGGCGATCGCGTCCAGCTCGTAGCCCTGCGCGGCCTGCGGCTGCGCGGAGGAGAGCCGGGCGGCGAGCACGATGCCCGCGGCGGCGGCGAACAGCCCCGACAGCGCGTAGACGGCGAGCTTCTGCCGCTTCACCCGCAGCCCGGACAGGCGGGCCGCCTCCTCGTTGCCGCCGATCGCGTACAGGGAGCGGCCGAGGTACGTCCGGCCCAGCACCACCGCCGTGACGGCACCCATGACGACCATGACGAGGACCGGCACCGGCAGCCAGCCGCCGAGCGTGTCGCCGAGGCGGGAGACGGAGTCGGGGAAGGCGAGGGGCGAGCCCTGCGAGACGACCAGCGACAGGCCGCGGGCCACCGACAGCATGGCCAGCGTCGCGATGAACGGCGGCAGCTTGCCGTAGGAGACGAGGAAACCGTTCACCAGACCGCACGCGACGCCCGTCACGATCGCGAGCACGACCGCGAGGGCGACCGGGACCCCGGCCTCGGTGGCGCTCCACGCCAGCACGGTGGCCGACAGCGCGGCGACCGAACCGACCGACAGGTCGATGCCCGCCGAGACGATCACGAAGGTGACGCCGAAGGCGAGGATCGCGGTCACCGCGGCCTGGACGCCGACGTTGAGCAGGTTGTCGGCGGTCAGGAAGTCCCCGGACAGCGCCGACAGGGCGACGACGAGGACGACGAGCGCGGTCAGCGCGCCGTTGTCGAGCAGCAGACGGCGCAGCCCGCCGGAGGCGCCCGGCCCGCTCTCGAGGGTGTCAGTGGCCACCGGGGGCCTCCGTTCCGTTGCTGTGGGGACTGCCGTTGCTGTGGGGGCTGCCGACGCTGTGGGGACTGCCGACGGCGAGCGCCATCACGGCGTCCTGGGTGGCTTGGCCGGCGGGGAGTTCGCCCGCGATCCGGCCCTGCGCCATCACCAGCACCCGGTCGCTCATGCCGAGCACCTCGGGCAGGTCGCTGGAGACCATCAGGACGGCGGCGCCCTGCGCGGTGAGGTCGTTGACGAGCCGGTAGATCTCGACCTTGGCGCCGACGTCGATGCCGCGCGTCGGCTCGTCGAGGAGGAGCACCCTGGTGTCCGCCAGCAGCCACTTGCCGATGACGACCTTCTGCTGGTTGCCGCCGGACAGGGTGCGCACGTGCTGCCCGAGGCCCGCCATCCGCACGCCGAGCCGCCGGGCGATGCGGGCCGCCGCCTCCCGCTGCCCCTTGAGGTCGACGAGCCCCGCGCGGGTGGCCGACCGCAGCGTCACCAGCCCGAGGTTCTCCGCCACGGAGGCGTCCAGCACCAGGCCCTGCCCCTTGCGGTCCTCCGGCACCAGCCCGACGCCGGCGGCCAGGGCGGCGTTCACGTCGTGCCGCCGCAGCGGCGTGCCCGCGACGGTCACGGCACCCGCGTCGTAGGGGTCGGCGCCGAACACGGCCCGTACGACCTCCGTACGCCCCGCCCCGACGAGCCCGGCGATCCCCACCACCTCACCGGCGCGCACCTCGAAGCTCACGTCGTGGAAGACCCCGTCCCGGGTGAGCCCCTCCACCTTCAGCAGCACCGCACCGCGCTCGGACCGCTCCCGCGGGTACTGCTGCTCGATCGGCCGCCCCACCATGAGCCGGACGAGCTCGTCCTCGGGGGTGGAGGCCGGGACCTGCCCGACGCTCTTCCCGTCCCGGATGACGGTGACCCGGTCGCCGAGCGCGGCGATCTCCTCCAGGTGATGGGTGATGAACACGATCCCGACGCCGTCCTCGCGCAGCCGCCGCACGAGGGCGAACAGCTTCTCGACCTCCTCCGAGGTCAGCACGGCCGTCGGCTCGTCCATGACGAGCACGCGCGCGTCCAGGCTGAGCGCTTTGGCGATCTCCACCATCTGGAGCCGCGCGATACCGAGTTCCCGCACCCGCGCGCGGGGCGGCACGTCGACGCCCACGCGCGCGAGCAGCACCTCGGCGTCGGCCTCCATCCGCTTCCGGTCGATCATCCCGAAGCGGCGCGGCTGCCGCCCGAGGAAGATGTTCTCGGCGACCGTCAGATCGGGGACGAGGGTGAACTCCTGGTGGATGGTGGCGATCCCGAGCCGCTCGGCGTCCCGCGCCCCGTGGATGCGCACCTCCTCACCGCCCACGAGGATCCGCCCCGCGTCGGGCGTGTGGGCGCCGGAGAGCATCTTGATGAGCGTGCTCTTGCCCGCGCCGTTCTCACCGAGCAGCACGTGCACCTCGCCCCGGCGCAGGTCGAAGTCGACGCCGTCGAGCGCGACCACGCCGGGAAAGGTCTTGCGGACGCCCTCGGTGCGCAGCAACTCGTCCGGGTCGCTCACGTCGTACTCCTTCGTACGGGGGAGGGGGACTGCGGGGGTGCCGGTTCGCCGCACGAGCGGCGGACGACGAGCCGGGCGGGAAGGGTGACGGACCGCGGCGTCCGCCCCTCGATCCGGTCGACCAGCGCGCGCACGGCGGCCCGCCCCAGCGCACCGGTGGGCTGGGCGATCGCGGTGACCGGCGGATCGGTGTGCACGAACCAGGGGATGTCGTCGAAGGCGGCCAGCGCCACGTCCCGCGGCACGCGCATCCCGCGCGCGCGTACGGCGTCCAGCGCGCCGAGCGCCATCAGGTTGTCGGCGGCGAACACGGCCTCGGGCGGCTCGGGCAGGTCGAGGAAGCCCTCGGTCACCCGGCGTCCGCTCTCGGCCTGGAAGTCGCCTTGGCCGATGTAGGCGTCCGGGAGCTCCAGCCCGTACGCGCCGAGCGCCTCCCGGAACGCCTCCACGCGCTCCCGGCCGGTCGTGGTCGCGGCCGGCCCCGCGATGATCGCCAGCCGCCGGTGCCCGAGCCCGTGCAGATGCGCCACGAGGTCCCGTACGGCGGCCCGCCCGTCCGACCGGACCACGGGCACGTCGACGCCCGGGATCCACCGGTCGACGAAGACCATCGGCGTGCCCGCGCGGGCGGCGTCCAGCATCAGCGGGGAGCCGCCGTCGGTGGGGGAGACGAGCAGCCCGTCGATCCGCCGGTCCAGCAGCGTCGCCACGTGGTGGTCCTGGAGATCGGGCCGCTCGTCGGCGTTGCCGATGACGACGCTGTACCCGAGCGCGCGGGCCTCCTCCTCCACCGACCGGGCCAGCTCGGTGAAGTACGGGTTCAGCACGTCGCTGATGACCAGTCCGAGGGTGCGGGTGGTGTCGGTGCGCAGTGACCGGGCGACGGCGTTCGGGCGGTAGCCCAGCGCCTGGACGGCGGCCCGCACGCGCGTGCGGGCGTCGGCGCTGACCGACGGATGGTCGTTCAGGACGCGCGAGACCGTGGCGACGGAGACCCCCGCCTCGGCGGCGACGTCCTTGATGCTCGCCATCGCCGGTCCACCTCCGCGTGGAATCGATTACACGGAGGATTGGAATCGATTACACGGGCGAGGGCAAGGGGGACCGGGAGGGCCGAGACCCAATCGTGATGCCGGCCGGCGCGTTCACCGCGCCGGCTTCAGCGGTCGTCAGCGGGCGGCGGACGGCAGGGCGGGCGTGCCGGTGACGGACATGACGAGGGAGTACAGGGCGGTGTCGGCGGCGATGAACAGACGGTTGCGCTTGGCGCCGCCGAAGCGGATGTTGGCGACGGTGCCGGGGACCAGGACGCGGCCGAGGAGGGTGCCGTCGGGGTCGTAGCAGTGCACGCCGCCGTGCAGGGCGGCGGCCCAGAGGCGGCCGGTGTCGTCGAAGCGGATGTTGTCGAACTTGCCGATCTGGCCCTCGACGAAGACCTCGCCGCCGCCGAGGGTGCCGTCGTCGCGGACGTCGAAGACGCGGATGTGGTTGGCGCGGCTGTCGGAGACGTACAGCCGGGTCTCGTCGGGGGAGAAGACCAGGCCGTTGGGGCCCTGGAAACCGTCGGCGACCAGCGTGACCTCACCGGTGCGGGGGTCGATCCGGTAGACGTTGCAGGCGCCGATCTCGCTCTCGGCGCGGTGCCCCTCGTAGTCGGAGACGATCCCGAAGTCGGGGTCGGAGAACCAGACCGACCCGTCGGACTTCACGGCGGCGTCGTTCGGGCTGTTGAGCCGCTTGCCCCGGAAGCGGTCGGCGAGCACGGTGACCGTGCCGTCGTGCTCGGTGCGGGTGACGCGGCGGTTGCCCTGCTCGCAGGTGACCAGGCGGCCCTCCGTGTCCAGGGTGTTGCCGTTGGGGTGGCCGGCGGGCGAGCGGAAGACGCCGACCGCGCCGGTGGTCTCGTCCCAGCGCAGGAGGCGGTCGTTGGGGACGTCGCTCCAGAGGACGTACCGCCCGGCCGGGACGTAGAGCGGTCCCTCGGCCCAGCGGCAGCCGTCGTAGAGCTTCTCCAGCCGGGAGTCGCCGGCGGCGCACCGGCCGGTGCGGAACCGCTCGTCGCGGATCTCGTACAACTCGGGGTGCTCGCCGGGCATGGGCCGCCCTCTCTGTCGGGAAGAAGATCGATCCGTTCCCTCCCGACTATGGGGAAGGGCAGGCGGTGGATCAAGCGATGGCGCGACGGTGAGGGGTGGCGGCCGTGCCGAGTTCACACCACACGTACTTTCCCCGGCTGCCGTCCCTGCCCAGCGGCTGCCACCCCCACACGTCGGCGCAGGCCCGCACCAGCGCCAGCCCCCGCCCCTCCTCCGCGTCGGCGGCCTGCTCCGGCGGCACCGGGGGCTCCGGCGGCTCGGGGTCCGCGTCCCACGCCCCGATCCGCAGCGTGCCCGGCGGCGGCCGGCGCACGCGCAGCGCGGCGGGGCCCTTCGTGTGGCGTACGGCGTTGGAGACCAGCTCGGTGGCGAGCAGCTCGGCGACGTCGACGAGGGTGATCAGGCCGTGCATGGTCAGGATCAGTCGGAGGGTGCGGCGGCTGACGGTGACGGCGCGGAGGTCGTTGGGGAGGTGGAGGGAGTACTCCCACGGGTCGTTGTCGGGCATGCGTGTGACTCCGTTGGTCGATGGGGGATCGGCACGGGCTGCCGGTGTCATTGCCGCAGCCGTCAGGGCAGGACGGGGCGGTGCGCTTCCGGGGGCTCGGTGTCGCACGGTGTGTGCGTCGCGTCACCGACGGTAGATATAAACCTAGAGACACTGCAAGGCGGTCGCGTAATCTGACCCCTGACGAGTCGCGTCCGCGGGCGCGTTGGACCGAGGGGCAGTCGAGAGCTTTGAGGCGTGAACCAACAGCGCGTCAGTTGCGACTGGCGACAGAGCTGCGCAGACTCCGCGAGGCGGCGGGCCTCACCGCCAGGCAGGCGGCAGCGCTGCTGGGCGTGAGCCCCGCCCAGATCACCCACATCGAGTCAGGGCTCGCCGGCGTCAGCGAGAAGCGTCTCCGGCGCCTTGCCTCCCACTACGCCTGCACGGACGAGAAGTTCGTCGACGCACTGGTCGGCATGGCCGTCGACCGGACGCGTGGCTGGTGGGAGGAGTACCGAGGCCTGCTTCCCACGTCGTTCCTGGATCTGGCCGAGCTGGACCACCACGCCTCGTTCCGGCGCGAGGTGGCCATCCTGTTCGTTCCCGGCCTGCTCCAGACGGAGGACTACGCTCGCGCTGTCTTCTCCTCCAGGGTCCCCGAACTGACGGACGAGGAACTGGAGACGCGCATCCGCCACCGACTGGCACGCCGGGTGATCATCGAGGGGCCGTCTCCCGTCCCGTACGACGTGGTGATCCACGAAGCGGCGTTGCGCATCAGGGTCAGCGACCGCACCGCCTGGAAGGCGCAACTGGTCCGTCTGCTGGCGCTTTCCGAAGCGGACAACATCACTCTGCGCGTGATCCCCTTCGACCTGGACGGCTTCGCCAGGGCCTCGAGTTCGATGACGTACGTGGGCGGGCCGCTGCCCAGGCTGGACACGGTGGTCCGCGACGCGCCTCACGGCTCGGTCTTCATCGACTCCGAGGCTCAACTCCACGCTTACCGAACGCGCTTCCGTAAGGTGGAGGCCGTATCACTTGAGCCCGACCGGTCGCGCGACTTCATCCACACGCTGGCGAAGGAGCTGTGAGGCACTCCATGATCCCCCTTGGCATCTGGCGGAAGTCGTCGTACTCCGGTGAGGGCGACGGCAACGACTGCGTCGAGATCGCACGCTCTTCCGCGTATGTGGCCATACGCGACTCGAAGGACCCGGCCCACGGAGCGCTCACCTTCCCGGCTGCCGCCTTCACCGCCTTCGTCGAAGCCCTCAAGCACCCGACGAAGACCCTGTGAGCCCGTACGCCGGGGGAGGCGCGGGGCCACAGGGAGAGCGCGTGCCGGGCGTCGCGACGCCGCGGAGATCCGTCACGCACCTCCTAAACCACTCGTTTCGCTGAACGCGGGTCACGCCCCCGCACGGTGCGGTAGGGGAGGGGCGAGCGTACGCCGGGGACGAGGTGCGCCTGCGGACCCTCACGGGGGCGCCTGCGACGCGCGGCGAACACGGGGAACGCCGCGGTGCGCCGCCCGGCAGCCGCATCGCTCAAGGTGACGACGGACAGGCCATGAGTGACAGCCCGTGAGGGCAGCGGTCGCGAGGCCGCGGCCACACGGGGACCCCCGCAGGAGGGAATCACCATGGCACCCGTCAACAGGATCGACGTCAGGCTCTACACCGCCTCCGAGAGCCCCGCCGGTGTCGGCGGCTGGGTCTACGTCAACGTCGGTGGGCGCGAGTTCAGCCTCGACACCACGCGCAACGACTTCGAGCCGGGCGACGACTTCACCTACACCTTCGGCGAGAACGGCAACGTCAACGACGCCGAACGCAACGACCCCCGCTCCCCGCAGCTGGACACGGACGACCTCGACCGCTACCCGGTCTACCTGCGCTACGCGCCGCCCTCCAACAAGCCGGACGAGATCTGGTGCCTGGAACGGGTCATCGTCACCGTCAACCCCGGCACCGAGACCCCCGCCCGCTTCGACAACCTCCGCCTGGCCGGAACGGCCGCGAACCAGAAGATCTGGCTCGGCCAGCGTTACGGCCAGGTCGTCAACCTCCGCCGCATCTGACCCCTGGCCGCCACTCGCCCCTCCCCAGGTGACCCGCCAGGGCGAAGGGGTGCGATATGACGGAAGCCGGCCGGTCCTCCTCCCCCCCGTGAACCGGCCGGTTTCCGCCCTCCCGCCCTTCCGTCCTTCCGCCCTTCCGTCCTTGCGTCCTTCCGCCCTCCGGTAACCGGCTGCGCCGAGCGCCGTCCGTCATATCGGAGCAAAATGGGTGGAAACGTCCGATGGGCTCGCGGAGGCGCGGTGACGCACGACAACGCCGGGAACGACGAGGGGGCCGCCGAGGAGCGCGACCTGTACGCCGACGAGGACGGCGAGTACGGCGACGAGTACGCCGCCGAGGACGACGGGGAATCCGGCGCCGGACACGACGACGAGTACGACGAGGACGACGAGTACGCCGGTCCCGATCCGTACGGCGAGGAGGCAGGGCTCCCCGGCGAGGACGATACGGCCGCCGCCCCCGAGAACGCCGTCGCCCTCGAAGGCGCGGCGGCCGGTGCGGACCCCGACGTCTTCCTCGACGTCCCCGTGCTGAAGGTCGACGAGATCGACCTGGACGTCCAGGACCTGCGCGCGCACGTCTCCTTGCAGGCCGAGGTGCTGGATCTGCTGAAGCTGAACGTGGGCGCCGACGTCCTGCTCGGCCAGGTGCACCTGAACATCTCGGGCGTGGAGGCGCAGGCCCGGCTCGAGGTGCGTCTCGACAACG
The DNA here is from genome assembly GCF_040628835.1 of Streptomyces sp. NPDC006134. Taxonomy (NCBI): domain Bacteria; kingdom Bacillati; phylum Actinomycetota; class Actinomycetes; order Kitasatosporales; family Streptomycetaceae; genus Streptomyces; species Streptomyces sp. NPDC006134. The sequence goes on from NZ_JBEXTV010000031.1 coordinate 52,028, forward strand.
TCGCGTCGATCATCAGCCGGGTGCTCACCACGCTCGACCGCAACCCGCAGATCCTGCACGAGCTGGCGCGCGGGGTCGGGAGCGCCGTGCAGGACATCGGCGGCGGAGCCCGCCAGGCCGTCGGCGAGCTGGGGTCGGGTGCGGGCAGGGCCGTCGAGGACGTCGGCCGGGACGCCGGGGGCGCCGTCCACGAGGTGGGCCGCGGCGCCGGTACGGCGGCCGAGGCGGTCGGCCGGGGGGCGGGAGGAGCCGTCCGGGACGTGGGCGGTGGCGCCGGGCGGGCGGTGGAGGACGTCGGCGGCGAGGTGGGCCGGACGGTCGGAGAGACCGGCGAGGAGATCGGTGACATCGCCGGAAGCGCGGCCGGGCGAGCGGCGGGCGGCACCGCACGCCGCACCGGACCGGCGCGACGGAGCGCGGCCCGCGAGCCCGCGGACAGGGACATGGTCGCCGAGGGGATCGAAGGCGAAGGCGGGGACGGGTCCGGTGCCGGCCGGAGCCGGAGCGGCACACGCACACGCCGAGCGCACGCCGAGGAGAAGCCGCCGCGACGGCCGAGCCGCCGCACCGCCGCCGGGGAACGGGACGAGCCGCCCTGAACGGCCACCGCCCCGGCACCGGAGGACGCCGCCGGGCCCGCCGCCGGTCAGGACCCCGGCGCGGAGGGCGCCGAAGACGAAACCCCGGCACCGGACACCGGCAAAGCCCCGGTTTGGGACATCTCCTTCCGGTCGGTGGTCCGGTCGGGGCGCCTCCGCTTCACGGAAAAGCCGCGGACGGCCGTCCGCTTCCCCGGCACGGGGGAGCGGGTCTCGACGTCCCACAGCGACCGCACCCGCCTCCCGGACAAGGTCACCCCCGGCCGGGAGTACCGCGACACCACCGTCGCCTACCACCTTGCGACCCGTCTCACCGGCGGCCCGGAGGGCGGGCGGAACGACGGGGACGGCACGGGTGCGTGAAGCAGGCGCCCGGCGCCGGGAGGAGCACCCGCGCCGCCCTGCGCGGCCGGGTCCGTGAGGCCGACGGCCGGAAAGCCGGGTCGGGTGCGGTGCACACGGCGACCGGCACGCACGCGCGCGGCGACGACCAGCCGTCGATCCCGGCCTCGACGAGCCCGCAAGCCGTCTGCGGCCGTACGGCCACTACGTCGGAGCGATGGGCGCGGGAACGTACTGCGTTACCGGGTGACGCATCCCCGGGCTTTGGCGCTGTACATGTTGTGGGGCGACATCGCACGGGACCATCCGCCCTTTCCTGCGTGTTTTTTACTTTTGCCGGACATGGGTCGCGCACTTTCGCGTAGATCGATTACGGCCAATCAGTGACGTTTTCTCAACGATGATCATTTCCAGATTTCGTTGAGGACGATGGCAGCGCGGGCGATGTCTCCGATCCGGTTGGGGCTGAGGGTGACGTGCTGCAGAGTGCGCCAGCGTTGCTTGAGCTCGGCGGCGGCGCGTTCGCCGAGTGCACGGATGCCTCTGATCAAATTGTTCGTGGTTCGCGTGTCGGCATGCAGGGCTTGCTCCGACTGGCCCTTCGGGCGGCGGACGGGGACGTGGATGTCGATTCCGGCGCCGATGCAGCCCTTGTCGGCGAGGGTGGGCAGGCCGTCGGCTGCGGCCTTGTACAGCGCGGGAAGTGCGTGGATGCGGGCGGCGGTGATGTCGGGGGTGGATCCGGGCTCGGCGCCGGAGACCCACAGTGGGGTGCCGTCGGGGGCGGCGAGGAACTGCACGTTGCCGCCGAATTCCTTATAGTGCGCACGGGGCATTCTGGGGCTTGCGGTCCAGGATTCCTTTGTCGCCTACCTCTGCGCCGCGTGCGTTGATCAGCGGCAGGCGGATGCCGCGATAGAAGTCGCGCGAAGCGCCAACGTGCACAGTGCGTTTGTCACGCCAGTTCGCCTGCTCAAGGCCGACGTAAACTATTCATCTGGAACATAAGAAGCGCCGCTACGACCCATGCTGCTCGCGCCGATCGGCCAGTGTTCATCGGGTGCTGGGGGATTGAGCTTGTCGCCACACCAAGGGTGCGAGGCCAAGGGGACTCCTGCCTGGTTCCGTATTCCGCCTGGTCACAGCTCAACCGGCCGGTAGGACAGTGCCTGATCCACGACCTCCTCGGCAGTCGGCTGAGGATCAGTGTGGTAGATGAGGTTCACTACCCGAGGATGAGGAACACTCGCCTCCACCTCTTCGAGAAGCCTGTCCGCGCCTTCTTCCGGGAGCGTCGCATCGATCAGCTGCTGCACCATTGCCACCAACTCTTCGCGGTTTTTCCGTTGCGTCATTTCGGCACCTCCAGGGGCTTCCGGGCGCTTGGCCTGCATACCCGCCCTGTACCAATGCTTCCCGTCAGCCTTGAGTGTCCGGCGGAGAAAGGTCTCGAAATCAGGAGCGATCCACTGTCGGCTGTCTGTCTCGTGATCCCACCAGAACACGTCGTTCCGCTCGGGTGTCCGTACGAAGCCGAACTGATCCCCGCTGCCGTTTTCCCCGAAGAACATGAGGGGCGTGAACGGCATGTACAGCGCCTGGAAGTCCGAGACGGTGTGAAATGCATGGTTTACGCACAAGATATTGGCAGATGACCAGACCAGGTCGCAGCCCATGGCGTCTTGTATACCGTCGGTTTCCTGGAGCAGTGCTCTCAGGTCATCTGGCACCGGCTGGCCGAGGCCGGTTGCGATTGCCTTGATACTGCTCGGAGATGCGGGTTCCCTCAGCTCCACTCCTTCGTGTGCCCCTGCCAGTTCGCGCCACATCATCGAGCCCCTGTTTCGTTGGCGTATGCGTGGTGAAAACCAGTTCCCCGCTCTATCGTCGACCTTCATTGCGTGATCGAGGATATTTTGGCGAGAGGGGGACGGGTTCTTGGTGCAGAAATCGTTAAGAGTCGGACGATCCGATGCGCGACTTCGTCGTGACAGCGCACAGCGAAGGGCTGCGGGACGAGGTCATAGATGGGGGCCTGACGCCGTCTGCTGAGTACTCGGCTGCGTGCGTGCGATTGACTGGAGTCTGCGCAGCCGTCTCCTCGACGATGAGTGGTGTCCCGAGGGGGTCACGAATCGCACTCCATGCGCAACCCTGTCACAGGGACAGCGCAGAACTGAAGGAATGTTCTTCCTGTGGGAATCGGTTCCAGAGTACTTCAGAATGGATATCCCCTGTCAGAACTGCTGCGAGGAACTGTGTTACGGTCATATCGAAACGTTCCCATGTCTCGCCGCTTGCGTCATTGAGCATGAGGCAGCGCTTTTCAGGATCATCATCCGGCTGCACGAGCCAGTATAGATATTCTCCATTGTCGGTGGTTGCCCAGCAGATGAGGCGATTCCCCTCGTCCTGCATCTCGATGGGAGCGTCCTCGAACTCCCACAGAGACCTGTTCGCTTCGGTGCGTTCGTTGGTCAACTTGATCAGGTCGTAGACATCGTTGGGGCAGCCTGGTGCGGCGAGAAGCAGGTAGTCGTCGATGAGGCCGGCTCCGTAAACGTCAATGAGGTCCTTAAAGTCTGATGGTAGCGAGGTCTGCAGAATCTCTTCAGCCTCCTGCCAGTTCGAACGTTCCGGCGGTTCTGTAGGGCAAGGAAGTACCTGTGCAAGGCTGGGCAGGTGCGATTTCACGGCATTCCTCCATCACTGTTCTTCCCTGGGTGTGTAGTCCCCGTATCGGCTGTATTTGGCGGCTACCTCTTCCGGTTCCATATCGTGACCACATTGGTGCCGCCTGCGTCCGACCCGTGCGGTTGAAACTGGAAGCCTTGATTCCCGTATGCCTCTATGGTTACTCCGAGAGGGATGGAACTGGATGCATCGGCGTAGATCGGTCGAACGCCGTATTGAATTACCTCTCCATTCTTGACGGCGTTTCGTACTTGCAATTCTATTTGGCGCATCACGGGGGAATTTGCATAACTGTGCATGGTCACGAAGTTGCGTCGATCCTTGTTGGATCCGCCGAGCATCGCTGCCAGTAGATGGGCCCGATTATATCCCTTACCGGATTGCCAGCCGGCGGGGTCCACCTGCGGATTTGTTTTGCCGCCCAGCATGTCACTCGTGATAGTGGCGTGCATGGACGTGGCGCGATTGTTTGGACCGAGTTGCCCGTACTGAACGCGGCCGCCCCAGGTCACGTCCCCTTCGTCGCAGGGAGCGAGACCCAGGGGATCGGTACTGCCGTGCGGGTTCTCTACGTAGGCGACCGGGTTGTCGGCAGGCAGCAGCCCCAGCGGATCAGGGCTCGCGTACCGTCCCGTGTCCGGGTCGTAGTGCCGGAAGAAGTTGTAGTGGAGGCCCGTCTCCGGGTCGGCGTACTGGCCGGGGAAGCGGAGGGGCGTGTACGCGGTGGCGTCGCGGTTCCAGGTGGTGGTGCCCCAGAGGGTGGCGCGGGTGTGCCAGGCGATGTGGCCGGTCTCGTCGACGAGTTCGGTGGGGGTGCCGACCAGGTCGGTGACCAGGACGAAGAAGCGGCGGTCGATCTCGGACCGGTCGGCCGGGGGGAGCCGGCGCTCGGTCTGGGTGAGGGGGCGGTGGCCGTCGTAGTCCCAGGTGAGGGTGACGCCGGTGGTGGAGGTGGTCTGCTCCGCGAGCCGGGTGCCGTCCCAGGTGAAGTGAACCGTTTCGGCGGGTGAACCGTCGGGGCCGGTGCGGTGTTTGGCGGTGCGGCGGCCGAGGGGGTCGTAGATGTAGGTCCAGCGGGTGCCGTCGGGCGTGGTGCAGGCAGTGAGGCGGTCCTCGGCGTCTCACGCGTAGCGCCAGGTGCCGGGCTTGCGGGAGAGGCGGGTCTTCCGGCGCAGGACGGTGCGGCCCGCGGCGTCGTACTCGTAGCGGATCTGGCCCGCGGTCAGCAGGCGGGTGCCGGTGTAGGAGCGGTCGCCCCGGGCCTCGGGGTGGGGCGCCCCGTCGGGCCAGGAGGCGTGGGTCTGGTTGCCGGCGGCGTCGTAGGCATAGCGCTCGGTCCAGCCGTCGGCGGTGACGGTGAGGGGGCGGCCGACCGGATCGAGTACGAACTGCCGCACGGTACCGGTGAGGTGGTCGGTGAGAGCGGTGAGGTGGTTGTCCGGACGGTAGGTGTAGGACCGTGAGCGCAGGGTGCGCCCCTGTGCGGTGAGGGACTGACGAGCCGGTCGACGATCTCCTCCTGCGCCTCCTTGATGACGCGGCGGATCAATTCGCGCATCGCGGCCGTCTCGGCTGCGCCGATGAGCGCGGAGAGGCCTCCGGTGACGACGGCCAGGCCGAGGGAGATCCCGAGGGAGGCGGCCATCGCGCCGAGCTCGATCTCGGCCTTGATCTTCATGCCGTAGACGACATCCGCGACCACGTCGCACGCGGAGGCGAACATCCGGGCGACGCGGGGGACTTGATCCAGGTGGGAGGATTTCACCTTGCCCCAGTGCTCGGCAAGGGCGTCGACGGCCGCACCCTCGCTGGAGGCGATGACCCGGTTGACGGCGGCGACGGCCTCCCCGCCGTGGGTCTCGAAGTGGCCGGCGAACTCCCGCATGGCATCGGCCATCTCGCGGTAGTCGTCCTCGTCCACGTTGGGCCAGTTGACGCCGATGAAGTCCAGGATCTCGTCCAACCACCCGGGCAGTACGTAGCCCAACCCCCGTCGCCCTTTCCCCGTCGGATCGCCGAACCGCCGCCGGCTCGCTGGTTATACGTTCGGCGGTGCCGAGCATCGTAGTGATCGAATACCTGCACCGTACAGACGCTTCCGGCGGCGCCCCGGAGGTGGCGCAGGGCCCGCGGCAACGGGCGGCCCTTGGCGGCCGGGTGAGCGATGATGCTCTGTACGCAGGCGGCGCCCCCTCTCGCCGGCCGCACCCGGAGGGGATCTTGACGGGCGCGGCGGGGACCTCGGCGAGCGCGGCGGGCTGTGGGCGAGCACGGTGACCCGCCCCCGGCGTCACCGAGGCCGGGTGGCCCGCCCCACCAGAACCGCCGCCACCGCCCCGGCCCCCACGAGCACGGTTCCCGCCGCCGGCAGTCCCCCCAGCGTGCCGAGGACGGCGACACCGAGAGCCGAGCCCGCCTGGCGGACGCCGTTCAGCGCGCCCTGGGACGTGGCGGCCAGGTCGGCCGGGGCCGCCGCGGCCATCTCCGCGGCGGCCCCGGGGATGGACAGGGTGCCGGTCGCGGCGAGGGCCAGCTCCGCGGCGACGAGGAGGGGGAGCGGGGGAAGACCGGGACCGGCGCAGAACAGCAGCAGCACGCCCGCCACCGCCCCGGCCGACATGCCGGTCAGCAGCACCGGACGGGCCCCGTACCGCGCCACCAGCCGGCCGGTGAAGAACGGCATCACGCAGACCGGGAAGGTCAGCGGCAGGGTGGCGAGACCGGCGCGCAGTGCGGAGAGGTCGTACGTCCGCTGCCACCACAGGGACAGCAGATACAGCCCGCCGAAGTAGGCGAAGCAGGACGCCAGCGCGGCGACCATCGCGGCCCGTACCCGGGGCAGGCGCAGCAGCGCGGGTGGCAGGACCGGGGCTGCGCTGCGGCGCTCCACGACGGCGAGTGCCGCGAGGGCGAGCACGGCCGCCGCGACCGGCACCCACGCGCGCGGCGACGTCCAGCCGTCGATCCCGGCCTCGACGAGCCCGAAGGTGAGGGCGCCCAGGGCGCCGGTGGACAGGAGCAGACCGGGGCGGTCCAGGCGGCGGACGCCCGAGGCCGCCGACGGGGCGGGAAGGCGGCGGGCCAGCAGCAGGGCGGCCAGGGCGATCGGCGGGTTGACCAGGAACACCAGGCGCCAGCCGCCGAGTTCGACCAGGGCGCCGCCCAGGACGGGACCGGCGGCGGCGCCGAGTCCGCTGAGCGCGGTCCACGCCCCGATCGCCCGGGTGCGCCGCGCGGGGTCGGGGTGCAGGGCGATGAGCAGCGCGAGCGAGGCCGGTACCAGACCGGCGCCCGCCGCGCCCAGCAGGGCCCGCCCGGCGATCAGCACGCCGATCCCCGGCGCGGCGGCGCACAGCGCGGACAGTACGGCGAAGACGGCGAGGGAGGCGGCGTAGACGCGGCGTGCCCCCCACCGGTCGGCGAAGACGCCGGCGGCGAGCAGCAGGCCCGCGAAGACGACGGTGTAGGCGTCCACGGCCCACGGCAGCGCGGCGGCCCCGGGACGCAGCGAGCGCTGGAGGTCGGGTACGGCGACGTTGAGGATCGAGGTGTCGAGCAGGACCAGGAGGTTGCCGGTGGCGATACCGGCGAAGGCGAGCCGGGAGCGTCCGCCGGTCGCGGCGGGCACGCGTGCGGTGGTGATCGTCATGGCGGACACGGTCACCGGGCCGCCCCCGCTCGCGCGACACCGTGTCTCCGATGGCCCCATCGGAGAGTCCGATGGGGCGGTGGGGCATGCTGCCGGGGTGGACTCACGGTATCTGCGCGCCTTCGTCGCCGTCGCCGAGCAGGGCGGGATCTCCGCCGCCGCCAAGGAACTGGGCTACGCCCAGTCCAGCGTGAGCGCCCAGCTCCAGCGGCTGGAAGCGGAGCTGGGGGCGGCCCTGCTGGTACGGGCGGGCACCGGCGCGACCCTCACCGAGGCCGGAACGCGGCTGCTCCCGCTCGCCCGGGAGGCACTGGAGGCCGAGGAGCGGATGCGCCGGGCCGTGCTCGGCTCCCGGCCCCGGCTGCGCCTCGGGGCGCAGGAGTCGCTCGCCCACGCCTGGCTCCCCGAAGTGCTGGCCGCGCTGGAGTACGGCGGTGGCGTCGGCGCCGAGGTCGAACTGACCGTGGGCAGCCGGGACCGCCTGGAGCCGGCGTTCACCGCCGGTGAGCTGGACCTGGTGATCGCCTACGACAACGGCACACACGTCCCCGGCCCGCACGCGGTCATCGGCCACGACGAGACCCTGCTGGTCGCCGCGGTCCGGCACCCCCTGGCGCACGGCGGCCCGCACGCCCCGCGCGAGCTGCTCGCCCACCCCTTCCTCGTCCCCGAACGCGGCTGCACCGCCGAGATGCTGGTCGACCGGTTCGGCCGGGACCTGCTCGCCGGGGCCCGGCTGACCACGGTCCAGGGCTCGGTGTCGGCGCTGCTGAAGCTGGCCGGTCACGGCCACGGCGTCTCCCTGCTGCCCCGGCAGGCGGTGGCCCGGGAGCTGGAGGACGGCGAACTGGCCGAGATCCCGCTCACCGAGCCCCTCCGCCCGGTCGCCCTGCTCGCCCGGTGGCACCCCCGTCTCGGCCCCGCCGAACCCGCCGTACGGGCCCTGCTGGACGTGGCCCGCCGGGCGGCCCCGCTGCCGGACCGGCCGGCCGGCTGATCCCGGCCGGCCGTACCCGTGCCGCGCGGGCGGGACAAGATCCTCGCCCGGTTCGCGTTCGGCCAGGACGGGCCGTACCCGTGCCGCGCGGGCGGGACGCCGGCGTGTCCACCGTCCGGGGCCCGGCCCGCCCGGCCCCTTCGAGCCGCTGCGCGCATGCCCCGAGCCGCCCGGCCGCCCCGGGCCCTTCGGCGAGGGCACGCATCCTGGCGTGGCCCATGGCCCCATGGCCCCATGGCCCATGGCCCCATGGCCCATGGCCCCATGGCCCATGGCCCCATGGCCCCATGGCCCCATGGCCCCATGGCATCCATGGCGTCCGTGGCGTCCGTGACTTCGGAGCGCGGGGAGTCCTCCGCCCAGGCCGCCCCCTGTCACACCCCACCGGTACCGTCGGGACCATGTCCAACCAGGCGGGGAATCCCACGAACTCCACCGGCGAACGACGCCTCGCCGTCCTCGAAGGCGTCCTGGAGCGCATCACGTACGCCAACGAGGAGAACGGCTACACGGTCGCCCGCGTCGACACCGGCAGAGGCGCCGGCGACCTCCTCACGGTCGTCGGCGCGCTGCTCGGCGCGCAGGTCGGGGAGTCCCTGCGCATGGAGGGCCGCTGGGGCTCGCACCCGCAGTACGGCAAGCAGTTCCACGTGGAGAACTACACGACGGTCCTGCCGGCCACCGTCCAGGGCATCCGCCGCTACCTCGGCTCCGGCCTGGTCAAGGGCATCGGGCCGGTCTTCGCCGACCGCATCACCCAGCACTTCGGGCTGGACACGCTCAGGATCATCGAGGAGGAGCCCAAGCGGCTCATCGAGGTGCCCGGGCTCGGCCCCAAGCGGACCAGGCGGATCGCCGACGCCTGGGAGGAGCAGAAGGCGATCAAGGAGGTCATGCTCTTCCTCCAGACCGTCGAGGTGTCGACGTCGATCGCGGTGCGCATCTACAAGAAGTACGGCGACGCGTCGATCTCGGTGGTGAAGAACCAGCCGTACCGGCTGGCGGCCGACGTCTGGGGCATCGGCTTCCTCACCGCCGACAAGATCGCCCAGTCGGTCGGCATCCCCCACGACAGCCCCGAGCGCGTCAAGGCCGGACTCCAGTACGCGCTGTCGCAATCCGCCGACCAGGGCAACTGCTACCTGCCCGAGGAGCGGCTCATCGCCGACGCGGTCAAGCTCCTCCAGGTCGACACCGGCCTGGTCATCGAGTGCCTGGCCGAGCTGGCCGAGGCGCCCGAGGACGGCGGCGACCCGGGCGTGGTCCGCGAGAAGGTGCCCGGCCCGGACGGCGACGGCGGGGAGCCGGTCACGGCCGTCTACCTCGTCCCCTTCCACCGCGCCGAACTCTCCCTCGCCGCCCAGCTGCTGCGCCTGCTGCGCACCGACGAGGACCGGATGCCGTCCTTCCGCACCGTCGACTGGGACAAGGCGCTCGGCTGGCTCAAGGGCCGTACGGGCGCCGACCTCGCCCCCGAGCAGGAGGCGGCCGTCAAGCTGGCGCTCACCGAGAAGGTCGCCGTCCTCACCGGCGGTCCCGGCTGCGGCAAGTCCTTCACCGTCCGCTCGGTCGTGGAGCTGGCCCGCGCCAAGCAGGCCAAGGTGGTGCTCGCCGCGCCGACCGGGCGGGCCGCCAAGCGCCTGTCCGAGCTGACCGGGGCCGAGGCGTCCACCGTCCACCGCCTGCTGGAGCTCAAGCCCGGCGGCGACGCCGCCTACGACCGGGACCGCCCGCTCGACGCCGACCTGGTGGTGGTCGACGAGGCGTCCATGCTGGACCTGCTGCTCGCCAACAAGCTCGTCAAGGCGGTCCCGCCCGGCGCCCACCTGCTCTTCGTCGGAGACGTGGACCAGCTGCCCAGCGTCGGCGCCGGGGAGGTGCTGCGCGACCTGCTGGCCGACGGCAGCCCGGTCCCGGCCGTGCGGCTGACGCGCGTGTTCCGCCAGGCCCAGCAGTCGGGCGTGGTCACCAACGCCCACCGGATCAACTCCGGGCAGCACCCGGTCACCGACGGCATGAAGGACTTCTTCCTCTTCGTCGAGGACGACACGGAGGAGGCCGGCCGGCTCACGGTCGACGTCGCGGCCCGCCGTATTCCGGCCAGGTTCGGGCTGGACCCGCGCCGGGACGTGCAGGTGCTGGCCCCCATGCACCGGGGCCCGGCCGGGGCGGGCACCCTCAACGGCCTCCTCCAGCAGGCCATCACGCCCGGCCGCCCCGACCTGCCCGAGAAGCGGTTCGGCGGCCGGGTCTTCCGCGTCGGCGACAAGGTGACCCAGATCCGCAACAATTACGAAAAAGGGGAGAACGGCGTCTTCAACGGCACCGTGGGCGTGGTCACCTCCCTCGACCCGGTCGAGCAGCGCCTGACGGTGCTGACGGACGAGGACGAGGAGGTGCCGTACGAATTCGACGAACTGGACGAACTGGCCCACGCCTACGCGGTGACCATCCACCGCTCCCAGGGCAGCGAGTACCCGGCCGTCGTGATCCCGGTGACCACGGGCGCCTGGATGATGCTCCAGCGCAACCTGCTCTACACGGCGGTCACCCGCGCCAAGAAGCTCGTGGTCCTGGTCGGGTCCCGCAAGGCGATCGGGCAGGCGGTGCGCACGGTCTCGGCGGGCCGGCGCTGTACGGCGCTCGACTTCCGGCTCGCGGGCCCCTGAGCCGGGCCGGGCCCCGCCGGACCTCGCCGGGCCCGACCGACCGAGCCCGACCGACCGAGCCCGACCGACCGAGCCCGACCGACCGGGCCCGCCGCTCCGCCGCCCGGTAAAAAATGATCGATCAAACGAGTCGTAAAGGTCACAAGGCACTTCCGGAAGGGGGACAGAGGGGGCAGGATGAGCAAGTTGACGGCACTGAGTGCCGTCAATAGGCCCGATGGTCGACCCCGAGTGCACTCTCCTGAGCCAAGTGGGGGATGGTAGAGACAGTCAGGGCACCTCGAAGATGAGGCACTACGTCGGTGAGGGAAGACGTGAGCGACAACTCTGTAGTACTGCGGTACGACGGCAGCGAGTACACCTACCCGGTGATCGACAGCACCGTCGGCGACAAGGGCTTCGACATCGGCAAGCTGCGCGCCCAGACCGGTCTGGTGACGCTGGACAGCGGGTACGGCAACACCGCCGCCTACAAATCCGCCATCACCTACCTCGACGGCGAGGCGGGCATCCTCCGGTACCGCGGCTACCCGATCGAGCAGCTGGCCGAGCGCTCCACCTTCCTGGAGGTGGCCTACCTGCTGATCAACGGCGAGCTGCCGACCGTCGACCAGCTCACCGCGTTCCAGAACGACATCACGCAGCACACCCTGCTGCACGAGGACGTCAAGAACTTCTACAAGGGCTTCCCGCGCGACGCCCACCCGATGGCCATGCTGTCGTCGGTCGTCTCGGCGCTGTCCACCTTCTACCAGGACAGCCACAACCCCTTCGACGAGACGCAGCGCAACCTCTCCACCATCCGCCTGCTCGCCAAGCTCCCGACGATCGCGGCGTACGCGTACAAGAAGTCGATCGGTCACCCGTTCGTCTACCCGCGCAACGACCTGGGCTACGTCGAGAACTTCCTGCGCATGACCTTCTCGGTCCCGGCCCAGGAGTACGAGCTGGACCCGATCGTGGTCTCCGCGCTGGACAAGCTGCTCATCCTGCACGCCGACCACGAGCAGAACTGCTCGACCTCCACGGTCCGCCTGGTCGGCTCCTCGCAGGCGAACATGTTCGCCTCCATCTCCGCCGGCATCAACGCCCTGTGGGGCCCGCTGCACGGCGGCGCCAACCAGTCCGTGCTGGAGATGCTGGAGGGCATCCGCGACGCCGGCGGCGACGTCGACTCCTTCATCCGCAAGGTGAAGAACAAGGAGGACGGCGTCCGCCTGATGGGCTTCGGCCACCGGGTCTACAAGAACTTCGACCCGCGCGCCAAGATCATCAAGGCCGCCGCGCACGACGTCCTCTCCGCCCTCGGCAAGTCCGACGAGCTGCTGGACATCGCCCTGAAGCTGGAGGAGCACGCGCTCTCCGACGACTACTTCGTCTCGCGCAGCCTCTACCCGAACGTCGACTTCTACACCGGCTTGATCTACCGGGCCATGGGCTTCCCGACCGAGATGTTCACGGTCCTGTTCGCCCTCGGCCGCCTGCCGGGCTGGATCGCCCAGTGGCACGAGATGATCAAGGAGCCGGGCTCCCGCATCGGCCGCCCGCGCCAGATCTACACCGGCGTGGTCGAGCGCGACTTCGTCCCGGTCGAGGAGCGCTGAGCCTCCCCTTTCCGGGCTCCGGACCCCGGGCCCTGAGCAGAGGCAGGGGCAGGGGGCAGGTACAGGGGCAGGGCTTCGGCCCCGTATCCGATCCGTCGGGTGCGGGGCCGCTTCCCTGGGCCCTGGGGTTTCCACGAGCCCTGAAGTTCCCGAAACCCCTGAGAGCCTTGAACGGCAGAAACGGCAGAAACGGCAGAAGGCGCCCCGGTGCGCCGGTCCCCCCACGGGCCGGCGACCAGGGCGCCTTCCCATGTCCCGGTGCGGATTCCCCCCACGGGATCCGGCCGGGCGCTTGTGAGAACAGCGCCTGAATCGCTGTGTGAACGCGACGGGCGGAACCCGTCGCGTTCGTCGTGCAGTCGCAGTGTGCGGTCTGCCGGGACAGCGCACGCCCGGGAGGGCCGCTCAAAGCTTCCCGGTGTACGTGCCCCGGCAACGCTCCTCCGGGCTCTCGGCGTCGTACGAGCCGTCGCTCGAGCCGGGAGGTACCCCCAACTGAGGAAGTCCCCCAAGACATCCTCAGGTGCCAGGTGGCGCCCCCCAAGACGCTGCCTGACACCGCCAACTTAGACCTTCGAATCCCTTCGATGGTTACGTTCACATCACTGTGATCTGCGTCTCTTGCATATGTCCTTTAGGTACGCAAGAGCTCCGATATGTCGATCGGAGCCCAGTCGTAAGGATGATGCGCGAGCCTTGTGAAGAGCTTATGTGAGGCGGCGGTTCAGTGAAAGGCCCGAAGTCGCAGGCTGTTCGTGACGACGAACACGGAGGAGAAGGCCATCGCCGCGCCGGCGATCATCGGGTTCAGCAGCCCGGCGGCGGCCAGCGGCAGCGCGGCCACGTTGTAGCCGAAGGCCCAGACGAGATTGCCCTTGATCGTGCCCAGCGTCCTGCGCGCCAGCCGGATCGCGTCCGCGGCCACCCGCAGGTCCCCGCGCACCAGCGTCAGATCGCCCGCCTCGATCGCCGCGTCCGTGCCCGTGCCCATCGCCAGACCCAGGTCGGCGGCGGCCAGCGCGGGGGCGTCGTTGATCCCGTCGCCGACCATGGCGACCGTCCGCCCCTCGTCCCGCAGCCGCCGTACGACGGCGACCTTGTCCTCGGGCAGCACCTCCGCGATCACCTCGTCGATCCCCACGGCACGGGCCACCGCCTGTGCCACCGCCCGGTTGTCCCCGGTCAGCAGCACCGGCGTCAGCCCCAGCGCGCGCAGTTCGCGCACCGCCTCGGCGCTGGTGTCCTTCACCGCGTCGGCGACGGCGACGACCCCGCGCACCGCCCCGTCCCAGCCGACCACGACCGCCGTACGGCCGTTCCGCTCGGCCTCCTCCTTGGCGCGCGCCACGTCCTCGGGGAGCGGGCCGCCGGTGTGCTCGGCGAGGCGCCCCACGGCCACCTCACGGCCCTCCACGCGCCCGCGTACGCCCCGCCCGGGCACGTTCGCGAAGTCCTCGGCGCCGGGCAGCGGACCGACCCGCTCCGCGGCACCGGCGGCGATCGCCCGGGCCACCGGGTGCTCGGAGGCGTGCTCGACGGCGCCGGCCAGCCGCAGCACCTCCTTCTCGTCGGTGCCCTCGGCGGCGTACACCTCCTGGAGGGTCATGCGGCCGGTGGTGACGGTGCCGGTCTTGTCCAGGACGACGGTGTCGACGCGGCGCGTGGACTCCAGGACCTCGGGGCCCTTGACGAGGATGCCGAGCTGGGCGCCGCGCCCGGTGCCGACCATCAGCGCGGTCGGCGTGGCCAGGCCCAGCGCGCACGGGCAGGCGATGATCAGCACCGCCACGGCCGCGGTGAACGCGGCGACGGTGTCCCCGGTGGCGCCCAGCCAGCCGCCGAAGGTGGCGACGGCGATCAGCAGCACCGCCGGGACGAAGATCCCGGAGACGCGGTCGGCGAGCCGCTGCACCTGCGCCTTGCCGCTCTGGGCCTCCTCCACGAGCCGCGCCATCCGCGCCAGCCGGGTGTCCGCGCCCACCCGGACGGCCTCGACGACCAGCCGGCCGGTGGTGTTGACGGTGGCGCCGGTGACCGCGTCGCCGGGCGCCACGTCCACCGGCACGGACTCGCCGGTCAGCATCGAGGTGTCCACCGCGGAGGAACCCTCCACGACGGTGCCGTCGGTGGCGATCTTCTCGCCCGGGCGGACGACGAACCGGTCGCCGACGGCCAGCCGGTCCACCGGTATCCGCACCTCGCGCCCGTCCCGCAGCACGGCCACGTCCCTGGCGCCCAGCTCCATCAGCGCCCTCAGCGCGGCCCCGGCGCGCCGCTTGGAACGGGCCTCCAGCCAGCGGCCGAGGAGGAGGAAGGCGGTGACCCCGGCGGCGACCTCCAGGTAGATCGTCGAGGCGCCGTCCGTACGGGAGACGGTGAGGTCGAAGCCGTGCCGCATGCCCGGCATGCCCGCGTCGCCGAGGAACAGCGCCCACAGCGACCAGCCGAACGCGGCCAGGGTGCCGAGGGAGACCAGCGTGTCCATGGTGGCCGCGCCGTGCCGCAGGTTGGTCCAGGCGGCGCGGTGGAAGGGCAGTCCGCCCCAGACGACGACGGGCGCGGCGAGGGTGAGCGAGAGCCACTGCCAGTTGTCGAACTGGAGCGCCGGAACCATCGCGAGCAGGACGACGGGGGCGGCGAGGAGGGCGGAGACGACGAGGCGCCCGCGCAGGGACTCCGACTCCGGGTCGTCGTCCGTCACACCGCCGGCCACGTCACCGGCCGCTTCGCCGTCCGTGGCGGGGGTCTCCTGCCGCGGGGGTTCGGGCTCCCGCGCCGTGTACCCGGTCTTCACGACGGTCGCGATCAGGTCGGCGACCTCGGTGCCGGCGGGGAAGGTGATCCGGGCCTTCTCCGTCGCGTAGTTCACCGTGGCGGTGACGCCGTCCATGCGGTTGAGCTTCTTCTCGACGCGGGCCGCGCAGGACGCGCAGGTCATCCCGCCGATGAGCAGCTCGACCTCCGACAGCTCCGGCGGCTCCGGCGGCTCCGGCGCGGTGTCCGTGGGGGGTGTGGGGGCGGTGCTGGTCATGTCCGGGCTCCAGACGGCGGCGGACCGGGCCGCGCGGCGCCGGGCGGGGCGGCCGGCGGCCCGGTCACAAGGGGTGCTCGATGGGGTGCTCGACGGCGTACGGCGGGCCGGTCCGCCGTCTCAGACGGTGCCGGCGAGCTCGAAGCCCGCCTCGTCGACGGCCGCGCGCACGGCTTCCTCGTCGAGCGGGGCCGCGGAGACGACGGTGACCTCACCGGTCGAGGCCACGGCCTGCACCGAGCTGACGCCGGGGATCTGGGAGATCTCGCCGGAGACGGCGCCCTCGCAGTGTCCGCAGCTCATTCCGCTCACCTTGTAGACGGTGGTGACGGAACCCGGGGTGTCGGTCTGGGCGGTCATGTCGCATCTCCTCGTCGGGGTTGGTACGGGGTTGCTGTCCCTGGACGGGTGCCCACGGGGTCGCGTGCCACAGGGGCGACGCACCGGACGGCCGCGTACCGCGGAGGCCGGGCGCCGGCGCCGGGGCCGGGGGCCGGGGCGCGGTGGCCGGGGCGTGCGTCCCCAGGGGCCTGTGTGACCCACGGTGGGATCCCACGCCTCCCACTGTACCCCTAGGGGGTATTTCGGACGTTCGTCTGGGGGCGCGGGCCGGAAGAACGCGCCCTTCGGGGGAGGAGGAAGGGCGTCAGGCACCCGGGGCGGCCGGGGGAGAGGGGGACGGGGTGGGGGAGGAGGCGCGCGGATAGCGTGGCGCCCGAGGCCCGGGGCGGACTGGATGAACCGGGCGGACTTGATGGGCCAGGTGGATCGGGCGGACCGGATGGACCGGTCGAACCAGGTGGACCAGACGGACCGGATGGACCGGGTGAATCGGATGGGCCAGATGGGCCAGATGGGTCAGATGGGCCGGACGGGCCGGATGGGCCGGATGGACCGGGTGAATCGGATGGGTCAGATGGGCCGGACGGGCCGGACGCCGGATGGGCCAGGCGGACGAGCAAGAAAGGACGGGACCGCATGCGAGCGGTGGTGTTCGAGCGATACGGGGAACCGGCCGAGGTACGGGAGGTGGCCGACCCCCGGCCCGCGGAGCACGGGGTCGTGGTCCGCGTCGAGGCCACCGGGCTGTGCCGCAGCGACTGGCACGGCTGGCAGGGCCACGACCCCGGCATCACCCTGCCGCACGTGCCCGGCCACGAACTCGCCGGTGTCGTCGAGGCGGTGGGCGAACGGGTGACCGCCTGGTGCCCCGGCGACCGGGTCACCGTGCCCTTCGTCTGCGCCTGCGGCACCTGCGCGGCGTGCGCGGCGGGCGACCAGCAGGTCTGCGAGCGGCAGACCCAGCCCGGCTTCACCCACTGGGGCTCCTTCGCCCAGTACGTCGCCCTGGACCATGCCGACGTGAACCTCGTCGCCGTCCCCGAGGACATGTCGTTCGCGACGGCGGCCTCGCTCGGCTGCCGGTTCGCCACGGCGTTCCGGGCCGTGGTGCAGCAGGGCCGGGTGGCGGCGGGGGAGTGGGTCGCGGTGCACGGCTGCGGCGGGGTGGGCCTGTCGGCGGTGATGATCGCGGTGGCCTCGGGCGCGCGGGTCGTCGCCGTCGACGTGTCACCGGCGGCGCTGGAACTCGCGCGGTCGTTCGGGGCGGCGGAGTGCGTGGACGCCGCCCGGACCGAGGACACGGCGGCGGCGGTCCGCGAGCTCACCGGCGGCGGTGCGCACCTCTCCCTGGACGCGCTGGGCTCCCCGGCCACTTGCGCGGCGTCCGTCGGCGGCCTGCGCCGCCGGGGCCGCCACGTCCAGGTCGGCCTGCTGCCCTCCCCGTCCGGTACCACGCCGGTGCCCATGGCCCGCGCGATCGCCCTGGAGC
Organism: Streptomyces sp. NPDC006134; assembly: GCF_040628835.1. Lineage (NCBI taxonomy): Bacteria > Bacillati > Actinomycetota > Actinomycetes > Kitasatosporales > Streptomycetaceae > Streptomyces > Streptomyces sp. NPDC006134. The sequence continues at coordinate 69,444 of NZ_JBEXTV010000031.1, forward strand.
TCGAACTGCTCGGCAGCCACGGCATGGCCGCCCACACCTACCCGCCGATGCTGGAACTGGTCCGCGCCGGCGTCCTCCGTCCGGATCTGCTGGTCACCTCCACCCTCCCGCTGGACGCGGCCCCCGCCGCCCTGGCCGCGCTGGGCACGGCCCCGGGGGCGGGGGTGACGGTCATCGAGCCGTGGAGCTGACGCCGGGACGTTCCCGGTGGGCGGCCACTCGCACAGGGCGGCCTCGCCGGGGAGTCCACCGGTGGCGCGGCCGGTGACGGCGAGGCCGGGCCGGCAGGGGCCGCGGCGGGGTCAGTCCCCTCTCCGGGGCCGGTTGCCCGGCCGGGCGGCCACCCACGCCCGGATGGTGTCGGCGTACCAGTACGGCTTGCCGCCCTCCACGTGGTCGGGCGGCGGCAGCAGGCCGTGCTTGCGGTACGACCGCACGGTGTCCGGCTGCACCCGGATGTGGGCCGCGATGTCCTTGTAGGACCAGAGCCTTCGGTCGGTCATGATCGTGCACCTCCCTGCGCGCGCCGCGGCGACGGCCGGGGGCGGCCGTCGGGGGGAGCCGGGCGCGGCGCTGGCGTTCTTCAGCCTGTGCCCGGTGAACGAGGGCGGGTGCGGGCCGGGCGGGCGCTGTGCGCGGGTGTGACGGAAGCCCTGCGGGGCCGCGACATGTGTGACACGAAGGGGGTGTTTGTGACACGAGTGCCGCACGGGCATGCGCCGGCTTCCGGGCGTGGCGTGTTGACCCCGGCCGGGCGGAGGCGCCGGTTCCACCCCCGTCGTCCTTATGTCCGGACAAATCATTGACAGTCGCGGCGGGCAGGACTACAAAGCCGGGGAGAGCCGCGACGAAGGGGTCACGATGGCGTACGACCTGATCACCATGGGGCGGATCGGCGTGGACCTCTATCCGCTGCAGACCGGCGTCCCGCTGGCGCGGGTCACGTCCTTCGGCAAGTTCCTCGGCGGCTCCCCGGCCAACGTCGCGGTCGCCGCCGCCCGCCTCGGACGCCGTACGGCGGTGATCACCCGCACCGGCGACGACCCCTTCGGCGCGTACCTCCGCGAGGCCCTGCGCGGCTTCGGCGTCGACGACCGCTGGGTCGCCTCCGTGCCCGGGCTGCCGACGCCCGTCACCTTCTGCGAGGTCTTCCCGCCCGACGACTTCCCGCTGTACTTCTACCGGCAGCCCAAGGCCCCCGACCTGGAGATCGACGCCCACGAGCTCGATCTCGACGCCGTCCGCGGCGCCCGGGTGTTCTGGGTGACCGGCACCGGACTGTGCGAGGAGCCCAGCCGTACGGCGACCCTCGCCGCCCTCGCCCACCGGGACAAGGCCGGGCCGGCCGTCTTCGACCTCGACTGGCGGCCCGCGTTCTGGCCCGACCCGGACGCCGCGCGCCCCTTCTACGCCCAGGCCCTGCGCCACGCCACCGTTGCCGTCGGCAACCTCGACGAGGTGGAGGTCGCCACCGGCGTCCGCGAACCGCACGCCGCCGCCCGCGCGCTCCTGGACGCCGGGGTGGAGCTCGCGGTCGTCAAACAGGGCCCGAAGGGTGTCCTGGCCGTCGCCCGCGACGGCGCCTCGGCCGAGGTCCCCCCGCTGCCGGTGACCGTCCTCAACGGCCTCGGCGCCGGTGACGCCTTCGGCGGTTCGTTGTGCCACGGTCTGCTCGCGGGCTGGGACCTGGAGCGGACCGTGCGGCACGCCAACGCGGCCGGCGCCATCGTCGCCTCCCGCCTGGAGTGCTCCTCCGCGATGCCCACGCCGGACGAGGTGGCGGCGGCCCTCGCCGCCGGGGCCGTGCGGTGAGCCCGCCGTCCCGGGTGCCGCCGTACGAGCGGCGCGGTGCCCGAGGGGCGGCGAACGGCCCCCCGGATCCCGGCGGTGCTTGTACGGTGCAAGGACGGCGGTCGGCACCGTGGACGCACCACCACCGCCGCCACCGTCACCACCCCGTCTCCCGGCCCGGGACGCGCGGTTCGCGTCCTGCGGCCGGGCGCGGGCCCGCGCCTCGCGGTGCCCGGACTCCGATCGCCTCCGGCGCGGAGGACCACTTCGCCCTGGCAGGAGCGAAGAGCGAGCGTCGACTCCCCGCCCGCTACGGTCCCGCGCCGGAGGTTCCGGGGGATTCCCGGGGTGCGGATTCCGCGCCGGGGGTCCGGAGGGCTCCCCGCGGTACGGATTCCGCGCCGGAGGTCCCGGGGGCTTCCCGCGGTACGGTCCCGCGCCGGGAGTCCCCGCGGTCCGCTCCGTCCCCGCTCCGTCCCCGCCTCGCCTCCGACACCCCACGTCCCGGCCCCGACGGCCCGCGTCCCGGCCCCGACGGCCCGCATCCCGTCTCCGACGGCCCACGTCCCGTCTCCGACGGCCCACGTCCCGTCTCCGACGGCCCACGTCCCGGCCCCGACACCCCACGTCCCGTCTCCGACGGCCCCGGCGCCCTCCCGTGTGTCTCCTGTCTACGAGGGGACCGAAACGCCCGACACTGTGTCGGGCGCGTCCTCGCCCTCCGGGCTGATGGGATGGGTCTCCGGCCGCGACCCGCGACCCGGCCGTCGCCGGTCAAGGCCCGTGAGCTGTACGAACGGCACGTCTCGACCCGACGCCGCCATCTGTGAAGGAGTTCTCGGTCATGACGAACATCGTCAACCACTGGATCGGCGGAAAGACCGTCGAAGGCGCCTCGGGCACGTACGGGCCGGTGACCGATCCGGCGACCGGCGAGGTCACCACGGAGGTCGCCTTCGCCTCCGCCGAGGAGGTGGACGCGGCGGTCGCCGCCGCCAAGGACGCCTTCGCCGCCTGGGGGCAGTCGTCCCTGGCCCAGCGGACGTCGATCCTGTTCCGGTTCCGCGCGCTGCTGGACGCGCACCGCGACGAGATCGCCGCGCTGATCACCGCCGAGCACGGCAAGGTGCACTCCGACGCGCTGGGCGAGGTGGCGCGCGGCCTGGAGATCGTCGACCTGGCCTGCGGCATCAACGTGCAGCTGAAGGGCGAGCTGTCCACGCAGGTCGCCAGCCGGGTGGACGTGGCCGCGATCCGGCAGCCGCTGGGCGTCGTCGCCGGCATCACGCCGTTCAACTTCCCGGCGATGGTGCCGATGTGGATGTTCCCCCTCGCCATCGCCTGCGGCAACACCTTCGTGCTCAAGCCGAGCGAGAAGGACCCGTCGGCGTCCATGCGCATCGCGGAGCTGCTGACGGAGGCCGGCCTGCCCGACGGCGTCTTCAACGTCGTCCACGGCGACAAGGTGGCCGTGGACCGCCTCCTGGAGCACCCGGACGTCCGGGCCGTCTCCTTCGTCGGCTCCACCCCGATCGCCCGGCACATCCACGCCACCGCCTCCGCCAACGGCAAGCGCGTGCAGGCCCTGGGCGGCGCCAAGAACCACATGCTGGTCCTGCCGGACGCCGACCTGGACGCGGCGGCGGACGCGGCCGTCTCGGCGGCCTACGGCTCGGCGGGCGAGCGCTGCATGGCGATCTCCGCGGTCGTCGCGGTCGGCTCCATCGGCGACGAGCTGGTGGAGAAGATCCGCGAGCGCGCCGAGAAGATCAAGATCGGCCCCGGCAACGACCCGGCCAGCGAGATGGGCCCGCTGATCACCAAGGCCCACCGCGACAAGGTCGCCTCCTACGTCACGAACGCGGCGGCCGAGGGCTGCGAGGTCGTCCTCGACGGCACCGGCTTCACCGTCGACGGCCACGAGAACGGCCACTGGATCGGCATCTCGCTGCTCGACAAGGTGCCGACCACGGCGAAGGCGTACCAGGACGAGATCTTCGGCCCGGTGCTGTGCGTGCTGCGCGCCGAGACCTACGAGGAGGGCCTGGCGCTCATCAACGCCTCGCCCTTCGGCAACGGCACCGCGATCTTCACCCGGGACGGCGGCGCGGCCCGCCGCTTCCAGCTGGAGGTCGAGGCCGGCATGGTCGGCGTGAACGTCCCGATCCCGGTCCCCGTCGGCTACCACTCCTTCGGCGGCTGGAAGGACTCGCTCTTCGGCGACCACCACATCTACGGCAACGACGGCACGCACTTCTACACCCGCGGCAAGGTCGTCACCACCCGCTGGCCGGACCCGGCCGACGCCCCGGCGGGCGTGGACCTGGGCTTCCCGCGCAACCACTGAGCCCGTACGGCGCCCCGTCCCTCCGGCGGTCTCCGGTGATCTCCAACGATCTCCGGCGAGGGGCGGGGCGCCGCCGTGTCCGGGGCCGGGAGGCCCGCCGCCCGGCGGCCGGGTCCCGCACCGCGCCGGTGAGGCCGCCCGGACGACGGTCATGTCCATGTTTTTTCGACGCCCCCGCTGCGGTTCCCGCACCCCCCAACCCGTAGGAGCGGTCAGGCCCTGAGTGCTGTATCCGACCCTTCACCCAGGCTTCGGCAACTGATTCCGTAGATGAACAGGCATTGACGCAGTGGTTTCCGTCGGTATTCCATGCGGCGCCGGGAGCGAACGAGAACCAGGACGACCAAGCCGCCGGAGGCGATAGCGCTCCCGACCGAACCACTGCCGCACGAGTCGATCGGAACCGCTCCATGACCGACACGCTCCGCCCCGCCGAGACCACCGCCCCACCGGCGCCGGACCCGGCCCCCCAGAAGCTCAAGCGTTCCATCGGCGTCGTCGGAGGCACCCTCCTGACGCTCTCGTGCGTGACCCCGGCCTCCACCCTCTTCGTGGTCGTCCCCGACCTGTTCGGGTCGCTGGGCACCGCCACCGCCCTGACCATCGCCATCGGCTCGCTGCTCTGTATCGCCGTGGCGTTCTGCTACTCGGAGCTGGGCACCCTCATCCCCAGCGCGGGCGGCGAGTACGCCATGGTGTCGACGATGGCCGGGCGGCTGGCGGGCTGGCTGGTCTTCGTGCTCTCCCTGCTGGTCGTCATGATCGTCCCGCCGGTCATCGCGATGGGCACCGCCGACTACCTCGCCCCGATCGTCGACCTCGACCCCTCCGTCGCGGGCGCCGGCGTCATGCTGCTCGCCACCCTCGCCGGCCTGCTCGACCTGCGCGCCAACGCCTGGATCACCGGCGTCTTCCTGGTCCTGGAGGTCGTCGCCGCGGCCGTGGTCGCGGTGCTCGGCTTCGCCCACGGCGAGCGCGGCCTCGGCAGCCTGGTCTCCCTGGAGGTCGCGGGGGCGGACGGCCACGCGGACCCGGTGACGGCCCTGCTGGTCGTCTCCGGCCTCGCCATCGCCCTCTTCGTCACCCAGGGCTTCTCCACCGCCGTCTACCTCTCCGAGGAGCTGGAGGACCCGCGCCGCAACGTCGCCCGTACCGTGCTGGCCACCCTCGCCATCTCCGCCGTGATCATCCTCGTCCTGGTCGTCGCGATCACCCTGGGCGCCTCCGACCTGGCGGAGCTGACCGGCGGCGACATCTCCGCCATGGTCACCGCCTGGTCCAACTCCGCCGTCGGCACCTTCGTCAGCCTCTGCGTCGCCCTCGCCATCGTCAACGCGGGCATCGTCATGGTCATCCAGAACTCGCGCGTGCTGTTCGCCTCCGCCCGCGACAAGGCCTGGCCCGAGCCGGTCAACCACGTCTTCTCCAAGCTCGGCCGGTTCGGCTCCCCCTGGGTCGCCACGCTCGCCGTGGGCGTGCCCGGCGCGGTGCTGTGCTTCGTCGACCTGGACACCCTGTACGGCGTCACGGGCGTCTCCGTCACCGGCATGTACCTGCTCGTCGCGGTCGCCGCCCTGCTCTCCCGCCGCGGCGCCCACCGGGACACGCCCGCCTGGCGGATGCCGCTGTGGCCCGCGATGCCCGTCCTGCTGATCGCGGTCCTCGCCTACATCCTCACCCAGCAGGAGACCGCCCACCTGCTGTGGACCGGCGGCATCACGGCCGCCGCCACCCTGTACTGGGCCCTGTACCTGCGCCCGCGCCGCGACACCCGCTGGCTGGTGACGGTCCCGGAGGACGCCCGCGCCTGACCGCGCCCGGTTCCGCGCCGGGTTCCGCCTCCGGCCCCGTACCCGGCCCCTTCGCCCTCCGCCCTCCGCCCGTGTACCGCGGCCGTGGTACACGGGCGAAGGGCCGTACTCCCGCAGGAGGGGCGGAGGTTCGGCCCCAGGGCCGCACCCGTTGTCGGTGGTGGCCCGTACCGTGGACGCATGGATCTTCGACTGCCCGGACTGCGGGCGCTGCGGGCGCTGCGCGGACCCCGGCGGCTGCTCGCCACCGTGGCCGCCGTGTCCGTCGCGGCCGTGCTCGCCGGTGCCGGTACGTGGACGGCCGTCGCCTCCGGCGACGCGCCCCCGGTGCACCGCACCGACCGGGTCATGGCCATGGGCGACGGGGTGCGCGTCGACACCTCGTACTTCACGGCCGGTCCCGCCGGCCGCCGCCCGGCCGTCCTGCTGGCGCACGGCTTCGGCGGCAGCAAGGCCGACGTGCGCGAGCAGGCGGAGCGCCTGGCCGAGGACGGGTACGCGGTGCTGACCTGGTCGGCGCGCGGCTTCGGCGGCTCGACGGGCAGGATCGGGCTGAACGCCCCGGACGGCGAGGTCGCCGACGTCTCCCGGCTGATCGACTGGCTGGCCGGGCAGCCCCAGGCGGAGCTCGACGGCGAGGGCGACCCGCGCGTGGGCGTGGCCGGCGCCTCCTACGGCGGCGCGGTCGCGCTGCTGGCCGCCGGGCACGACGACCGGGTGGACGCCGTCGCCCCGGCGATCACGTACTGGAACCTCGCCGACGCCCTCTTCCCGAACGGCGTGTTCAAGAAGCTGTGGGCCGGCCTCTTCGTCGATTCGGGCGGTGGATGCGACAGGTTCGAGCCCTTGCTGTGCCGGATGTACGAGCGGGTCGCCGCGTCCGGCACCCCGGACGCCGAGGCGCGCGCACTGCTCCAGGAGCGCTCCCCGTCCGCCGTCGCCGGCCGCATCGACGTGCCCACGCTGCTGGTGCAGGGCCAGTCCGACTCCCTCTTCCCGCTGGGCCAGGCCGACGCGGCGGCCCGGGCGGTCCGGGCCGGCGGCGCCCCCGTCGCCGTCGACTGGATCGCGGGCGGGCACGACGGCGGCGACCTGGAGACCGACCGCGTCCAGGCGCGCGTACGGGCCTGGTTCGACCGCTATCTGAAGGGCGATCAGGACGCCGGTACGGGCCCGGCCTTCCGCGTCACCCGCACCGGAGGCGTCGACTCCACCGACGGGCAGGCCCGGTTGCGGGGCGCGAGCGCGGACCGGTACCCGGGTCTGCGGAGCGGCCTGACGGACATCCCCCTCACCGGAGGCGAGCAGCGCTTCGCCAACCCTCCGGGCGGCAACCCGCCCGCCGTCTCCGCCCTGCCCGGCCTCGGCGGCGCCGCCGGCCTGGGCGGGCTGTCCTCGCTCGGCGCCGGGATCTCGCTCGACTTCCCCGGCCAGTACGCCCGGTTCGACTCCGCCCCCGTCACCGGCGACCTGCGCGTCACCGGATCGCCCACCGTCACCGTCCACGTGCGCTCCACCGCCGACGACGCCGTGCTCTTCGCGAAGGTGTACGACGTCGGCCCCGGCGACGCCCGCCCGGTCCTGCCCTCCCAGCTGGTCACGCCCGTCCGCGTCGAGGGCGCGCGGGCCGGCGCGGACGTGACGATCACCCTCCCGGCGATCGACCACGAGGTGGAGAAGGGCCACCGGCTCCGCCTGGTCCTCGCCTCCACCGACCTCGGCTACGCCTCCCCGGCGGCCCCGGCCACCCACACCGTCTCCCTCGAAAGCGGCCTGAGCGTCCCGACGGCGCCCGGCGTGACCACCGCCGCCGCCCCGCTGCCCGCGTGGGTGTGGTGGCTGCCGCTCGCCGGCGCGCTGATCGCGGCGGCCCTGCTGCTGACGGCACGCCGCCGCACCGCCGCCCCCGCCCCGGACCCGGCGCTCGCCGGCGTCCCCCTCCAGATCACCGGGCTGAGCAAGCGGTACGCGGGCTCGGCGGACCGGTACGCCGTGCGGGACGTGTCCTTCCGCGTGGAGAAGGGCCAGGTGCTCGGCCTGCTGGGCCCCAACGGCGCGGGCAAGACGACCACCCTGCGCATGCTCATGGGCCTGATCCGGCCGGACGCCGGCGAGATCCGCGTCTTCGGCCACGCCGTCCGGCCCGGAGCGCCCGTGCTGTCGCGGGTCGGCGCCTTCGTGGAGGGCGCGGGCTTCCTGCCGCACCTGTCCGGCCGGGAGAACCTGGAGCTGTACTGGCGGGCGACCGGCCGCCCGCCCGAGGACGCGCACCTGGACGAGGCCCTGGACATCGCGGGCCTCGGCGACGCGCTCGCCCGCGCGGTGCGCACCTACTCGCAGGGCATGCGCCAGCGCCTCGCCCTCGCCCAGGCCATGCTCGGCCTGCCGGAGCTGCTGATCCTCGACGAGCCGACCAACGGCCTCGACCCGCCCCAGATCCGCGAGATGCGCGAGGTGATGATCCGGTACGCCGCCGCCGGCCGCACGGTGATCGTCTCCAGCCACCTGCTCGCCGAGGTCGAGCAGTCCTGCACCCACCTGGTCGTCATGGACCGGGGCCGGCTCGTGCAGGCGGGCCCGGTCGGCGAGATCGTCGGCTCCGGCGACACGCTCCTGGTCGGCACCGGCGTCCCCGTGGCGGAACCCGTCACCGAGAAGATCGCCGCCCTGCCGGGCGTGGCCTCCGTCGTCCACACCGACGACGGGCTGCTGATCCGGCTCGGCACCGACGCCACCGCCTCCCGCCTGGTCGCCGAACTGGTCCGGCTGGAGGTGCCGGTGGAGTCGGTGGGCCCGCACCGCCGCCTGGAGGACGCCTTCCTCACCCTGATCGGAGGCTCCGCATGAGCCCGCTGACCGGACGAGCCGAACACCCCGGACACCCCGAAGCGCCCGGAGTGTCCGGAGCGCCTGAAGTACCCGGGGCACCCGGAGTGCCCGGTGGTCCGGCCTCCGCCGCATCCGCCCCCGGCTACCGGGCGTCCCGCACCCTGCCCCTGCGCGTGGAGCTGACCCGCCAGCTGGGGCGCCGCCGCACCCTGGTCATGGGCGCGATCCTCGCCGCCCTCCCGTTCGTACTGCTCGTCGCCTTCGCGGTCGGCGGCGAGCCGGACGGGCCCGACGGCCGGGTGACGCTGATGGACACGGCGACCGCGTCCGGCGCCAACTTCGCCGCCGTCGGCCTCTTCGTCTCCGCGGGCTTCCTCCTCGTCATCCCCGTCGCCCTGTTCTGCGGCGACACCGTCGCCTCGGAGGCGAGCTGGTCCTCCCTGCGCTATCTGCTGGCCGCGCCGGTGCCGCGCAACCGGCTGCTGGCGTCCAAGCTCGCCGTCGGACTCGGCCTCAGCCTGGCCGCGATGGTGCTGCTGCCGCTGGTCGCCCTCGCCGTCGGCACGGCCGCCTACGGCTGGGGCCCGCTGGCCCTGCCCACCGGCGGCTCGCTCGACCCGGGCACGGCGGCGCAGCGGCTGGTGGTGGCCGTGGCGTACCTGTTCGTGTCCCAGCTGGTCACCGCCGGACTCGCGTTCTGGCTGTCGACGAAGACCGACGCACCGCTCGGCGCGGTGGGCGGCGCGGTCGGCCTGACCATCGTCGGCAACGTGCTGGACGCCGTCACCGCCCTCGGCCACTGGCGCGACTTCCTGCCCGCGCACTGGCAGTTCGCCTGGGCGGACGCCCTGCAACCGCGCCCGGAGTGGTCCGGCATGATCCAGGGCGCGGCGATCTCCGTCACGTACGCGCTGGTGCTGTTCGCCCTGGCCTTCCGGGGGTTCGCCCGCAAGGACGTGGTGTCGTAGGCCGGTGGACCGGGGTGTCCGGCCGCGTGTCCATTAGGGCATTCGGTGGGGCATTCGGGTGAATTGGTCCGTGTCGCACCTTCGGTCAAGTTTCCTTCCCCGTCAATGTCTCGTTGGCAGGAGGCAGGTCATGGTGCGAGCCGTCGAAGCCGTGCTCGCTCGGCTCCGGCCGTCCTCGCAGGGCATGACCGCGGAGAAGGGGAAGCTGATGAAGAGGAGCGCTGCTGTCGCCACGAGCGCGGTCATGGCATCGGGCGGATCCGCCGCCCCGGCCTTCGCCGACGCGGAGGCCGAGGGTGCCGCCACCGGCTCCCGGGGTGTCCTGGCCGGCGATGCCGTCTAGGTGCCGGCGCACGTTCCGATCGACGTGCGCGGCAACACCGCGAGCGGCGTCGGCGCCCTGAATCCGGCGTACGGCGGCAAGCGCGAGAACGACCGACATCGTCCCGTACGAGCTGCCCGTCCGCGTCACGGCCGGCCCCGGCTCCCGTGTGTGCCAGGAGCCGGCCTTCCCATACCCACCAGCAGGAAGACAACGAGAGTGCGACAGACCCTGAGCAGGGGAGTGTTCGCCGTCGCTGCGACGAGCATTCTGTCCCTGTGCGGCAGCCCCGCCCTTGCCGACGCGAAGGCGGACGGGACGGCCCTGAACGTGCCGGACTCCCTGTCCGGCAGCGAGGCGCAGGCGCTGGACGAGGCGTCGGAGAACGCCTGTGGCGCCACGGCCGACGCGATCACCGCGGTGAGCCGGGCGTTCGGCCACGCCTGCGCGGACGACCCGGGAGAAACGCCCGGCGCCGACGGCTACGGCCACGCAGCGAAGGGCGACGACGGATTGCGGGCCTTCGCGTCGGCCCGGACCGAAGACACGGACGGCGGCAAGCCGGTGTCGACCGAGTCGTCGCTGCTCCCTTGTGACAGCGCGATTGGCGCGGTCGCCGCGGTGACGGGCGCGATCGCCGGCGTCTGCGCCGACGACGAGGGCGGCCACAACGGCGGTCACGGCGACGGCGGCGGTCACGGCGACGGCGGCGGTCATGGCCACGACGGTGGTTACGGCGATGGCGGCGGTTACGGCCACGATGGCGGTTACGGCCACGACGGTGGTTACGGCGATGGCGGCGGTTACGGCCACGACGGTGGTTACGGTGACGGCGGTGGTTACGGCCACGACGGCGGATACGGCGGAGACGAGGAGCCCCCGACGGCTCCTCCCGCGGATCACACGCCGCAGCCGGGTGACGAGGAAGAGCCCCCGCGGCCCGGAGACGACGGACAGGTGCCGCCGGCGGACGAGAAGGAGCCCCCGCGGTCGGGTGACAAGGAGGAGCCTTCGTCACCGGCGGACGAGGAGACGCCGCCCGCCGGTGACGACTCCCCCTCCCTGCCGCGGACCGGCAGCGGGCCGGTCGCCGGCACCGCCGCCGCGAGCGCCGCGCTGATCACCGGCGGAATCGCGCTCTACCGCAGGGGACGGCGCGTCACGTCCCACGGATAGGGCCTCGGCCCCTCACGAACGACGCCCCCGGCACCAGGTGTGCCGGGGGCGTCGCGCTGTCCGGCACACCTGGTGCCGGACAGCGCGGTGGGCACCGGTCAGCGGTGGCCCGTCAGGTCGGCCGGGTCCACCGGGTCGGTCACGTCCACCGGGGTGGCCTGTCCGGGCACCGCGGGTGCCGGCGTCGCCGGGTGTACCGTGTCCGCCTCCGCCTCCGCCTGGCCGGGCGTAGTCCCCGCCTCCTGTCCGCGCTCGTGTCCGTGCTCCTGCCTGTGCTCCTGTCCATGCTCGTGCCCACGCCGCGGCCGCCGTAGCAGCCGGCCCGCGACATGGCGGCCCCACAGCGCCCACAGCGCCCGGCCGGGCGCCCGGTCGTCGCGGGCGTGCCAGGCCAGTTCCCGCCCCGCGGGCGCCGGGCGCAGGGCGGTCAGCGGCGCGTAGTTCTCCACCACGAACACCCGCCCCGGCACCGGCTCCCCGCCGGGCAGCGGCCGGTGGGTCAGATCCAGGTGCAGGGCCCGTACGACGTCCAGGCCGGTGCGGTCGGTGAAGAGCCGGAACTGGGCGCCCGGGCGGGGATTGAAGTCGAGCAGGTGGGGCCGCCCCGTCGTGCCGCAGCGGCGGAAGTCCAGGTCGAAGATGCCCCGGTAGCCCAGCGCGCCGGTGATCCGCTCGGTGAGCTCCCGCACCTGTGGGTCCGGTGTCCAGCAGCCGGCCGCCGTCAGGCCGGCACCGCGCGGCCGGGCCCGCGTCTTGCGGCCGGTCCCGCCCGCGCGCAGGGCGCCGGTGCGGTCGACGTACCCGTGGGCGAACCAGTCGCGGTCCGCGCCGGGCGGCAGGAATGCCTGGAGCAGCAGCCGGCAACCCGCCTCCCCGGACCGCCCGTACAGCTCCCGCGCCTCCTGTGCCGAGCGCACCAGCACCGTGCTGCGCAGCCCGCTGCCCGTGGGCAGCAGCCAGGGCCGGCTCCACTTCGCCACCACCGGCAGCCCGAGCCGGCAGGCGGCCGAGGCGGCCTCCGCCGGGCTGTCCGGCACCACCGTCACCGGGTGCGGAACGTCCAGGGAGGCGCACACCCCGGCCAGTTCCGCCTTGTCGGCGACGCGCTCGGGCAGCGCGCCCGGCAGGGCGGGCAGCAGGTAGTCGGGTGCCAGCTCCGCGCGCATCCGCGCCACGGCGAGGGCGCTCGCGTCGTCCATCGGGACCAGGACGGCCGGAGACGCGATCCGGGCGGCGACGCGGCGCAGCACGTCCGCGATCTCGGCCGGGGACGCCCCGGGCGGCGGCGGGGCGTACACCTGCCGTACGAAGCGGGACGCGCCGACGGGGCTTTGCGCGCAGTCGGCGACCACGTGCACCGCCAGCCCCGCCCGGCCGAGCGAGCGCACGGCACCCAGCGTTCCATGGTGAAAGGGATTCCGGTCGACCCGCAGCAGTACGGCGGGGACGCGGGTGTCGAACAGCGACACGGGATTTCTTCCTTCGGGTCGGACGAGTGCGGATCACCGGTGCGGGCGACCGTGACACCCGAAAGCCGTAGCGACGGTGGCGTGAATGCCTTTCATATGACTGACTGTCAATCAGGAAAAACCGGAAGGGTTTCCGGCGGACAGCGGAGGAGGCGGCTGGAATGCGCCGGACAGCTCCTGGGAATTCGGCAGTACGAAACGGGAAGAGAGCCGGCATGTCCCCACAGCAGCCATGGGCCCGGTCCGGTCGGCTGGTGTTCGTCGCGGCGGCGGTCGCCGCCTCGGCCACCCTGGCCACGGGCCCGGGATTCGCAGCGGGCACGGGTCCGGTCCGCGCCGCCGCGCCCCTCGCCCCCGCCCCGGCGCTGCCCGCGTCCCCGCACGGCTCGGTCGCCGGTGCCCCCGCGGTGGACCCGGACCCCGCGGCGCCCGCCGTCCCGGCGGCACCGGCAGTCCAGCTGGTCCCCCTCGTCCCGGCAGCATCGCCGACTCCGGCGGCACAGCCGGGTCCGGCAGTACCACTGGCCCCGGCGGCATCCCCCGTCCCGACGGCACCGCCAGCCCAGGCGGTACCACTTGTCCCGGCGGCACCGCCCGTCCCGCCCGGCCCGCAGGTTCCCCAGCCCCCACCGGCCACGGACGGACTGAAGGAGCCGAGGGACCCGAGGGACCCGAGGGACCCGAGAGATCCCAGAGATCCCAGGGATCCCAGAGATCCCAAGGACCCCAGAGACCCGAAGGACCCCAAGGAACCGAAGGACCCCAAGGACCCGAAAAGCGATTTCCCCGCCTTCGGCGCCTACCTCCACTACGGTCCGGCCGGGGTGAAGCGGATGGACCGGCTCAGCCAGTGGCTGGGCGGTGCCGAGCTGCGGGTCGGCCACACCTACCTCCCGGGCGACCGCTGGAGCAACATCGCGGGCGCCCCCGGCTTCCTCGAGGAGTGGGCCGGCTGGCGGACCCGCGGCGCCGACCGGATGTTCGTCCTCAACGTGCCCATGCTGGAACGGAACGAGGAGGGGGTCCCGGACCGCGAGGTGCGCCGGCTGCTGCGCGAGGGCGCGGCCGGGCGGTTCGACCACCACTTCCGCGCGCTCGCCGAGCGGCTGGTCCGGCTGGGCGTGCCGGACACGGTGATCGTGCTCGGTTGGGAGATGAACGGCACCACGTACACCCATCGCTGCGGACCGGACCCTCAGGCCTGGAAGACGTACTGGAACAGGATCGTCACCACCATGCGCGCGGTGCCGGGCCAGAAATTCCGGTTCGATTTCACGCCGAACCGCGGCCGGGACGCCATTCCGTGGACGGAGTGCTACCCGGGGGACGCCACGGTCGACATCATCGGCATGGACGCGTACGACCAGCCGCGCGGCATGCCGTTCGACGAACAGGTGGAAGAGCCCTACGGACTCCGGGCGCACGTCGAATTCGCGAAAGCCCACGGCAAGCCCATCTCCTATCCCGAATGGGGCCTCTTCCGCAACGGCGACAACCCCGCGTACGTGAAGGGCATGCTCGCGTGGATGGACGAGCACAGACCCCTGTACAACACGCTGACGGACTACTGCCCCCACGGTGTGTGGCAGTGCGACGACAACCCGCGGTCGTCCGCCGTCTACCGGTCCGTCCTCTTCGGCCGCACCGGCGAGCCCGCCACGCCACCGGCCCAGGTGCCCACCCCGGCCCCGGTCCCGGTCCCGACGGCGCCCCGGCCCACCCCGCAGCCGGCCCGGCCCCCGGCCGGCTGCTCGCCGCTGGAGCTGGGCGACTGGGTGGAGTACTGGATCGGCGGGAAGCTCTGCCTCCGTCTCGACTGGTGGTCGCGCCTCCGGTGACACCCGGACGGCGGCGGGTTCCGTCACGGCCCGCCGCCTTCGCGCTCCCGCCACCGCCGCAGCAGCTCCTTGCCCCGCCGCCGCGCGGCGTCGCCGCCGAGCGCCGCCGACAGCAGCGGGGCCGTGCGCCGCCGGGCCAGCAGCAGCCGCCGGTTCACCACCGGCTCCGGACGCCAGTGGTGCTTGTACGGCTCGTTGCCGCGCAGCAGGCTCAGCGTGCCGCCGCCCCGGCCCCCGTCCCCGAGGTGCCCGGCACAGGCGTCCAGCAGCATCACCGCCACGTCCGCCTTGCACTCCCGCAGGCGGGGATGGGCGCCGTACAGATAGCCGCCCGCGAGCGCCGGGGACAGCAGCGTCACGTCCACGGCCACCACCTCGTCCGCCATCCGGAACTCGGTGACCACCGCGTCCCCCGAGCGCACCATCGGCCCGACGGCCCGCACCAGATGCTCGCGGAACCGCGGCCTGAGGTGCTCGCCCGTCACCTTCCGCCCCTGCCACTGCAGCCGGTGCAGCTCCAGCAGGCGCCCCAGGGCCGCGTCCACCTCCTCGGGGAGGACGGCACGGCTCTTGACGCCCAGGGCGTCCAGTTTGCGCAGCTTGGCCCGTACCCGCTGCTGTGCCTTCGCCGACGGCAGCCGGGCGATCAGCTCGGCCATCGGTACGGCGGGCAGCTCCAGGCAGAGCGAGTCGTCCACCCGGCGCCGGGGCCCGCGCCAGCGGTCGTAGACGCGTTCGGCCGCGCCGCCGGGCCGGACCTCGCGCAGGTCGACCAGGGCGGTGCGGGCGGCGGCGGACAGGCCCTCGGTCAGCGCGGTCACGGCCGCCTCCCCGCGCTCGTCGTCCACCAGCACGTCCCCGTAGTCGGAGAGGGACCCGCCCAGCGGCACCAGCGCGGGCAGCGGGCGCGTCACGCGCATCAGCGGCGCCGCGGCGGCCAGTTCGCGGCCCTCGCGGACCAGCAGCAGCCGCAGCCGGCCGCGGCGGCCGTAGGACAGCCACCACGAGTGCAGCCAGGCGTGGCTCTGGAACGGCGTCGCCGTCGCGCACCGCCGGTGCAGCCGGGCCCAGTCGGCGGACAGTGCGGCGAAGGCGCGCTCGTCGGTGACCACTTCGGTGGTGTACGCCGGGTACGTCACAGCTGCCCGCGGACGTCGGTGGCGGAAGCGGGCGCGGGCACGGCGGCCGGGCGCCCGTGCGCCCCGGCGGACCGGCGCGGCCGGGCCAGCAGCGCGAGCCCGGCGAGCAGGCCGCCCGCGCTCGCGCCGACCAGGCCGGTCACCGCGGCGGAGGCCGAGGACGGCTCGGTGGGCTCGGTGGCGCGGGCGAACTGCCGGAGCTTCACATGGGTGGCGCCGGAGGCGGTGCCCGCGTGCCGGGTCAGCGCCCGGGAGACGGCGTTGGCCATGTCGGCGGCCAGATCGGGCCGGGCGGAGGTGGCGGTGACCGCGACCATCGGCGCGTCCGGCGACGTCGCCGTGCGCACGCTCTCCTTCAGCGTCGCCACCGGTACGCCCGCCCACACCTGCGCGTCGCCGAGCACCGCGAGCTGGGTGGCGACCCGGCCGTAGGCCTGCGCGAAGCCCAGCGCGGACGCCGGGTCGGAGTCCTTCGCCGGTACGGCGACGACGTAACTGGTCGCCGTGTACGCCGGTGTCCTGGCCAGGCCGTAGCCGCCGCCGAGCAGGCCGCCGGCGAGGGCGCCGGCCACCAGGAGCGACCAGGGCGGCAGGGTCCGGGCGCGGGCCCGGGTGAGAGCCCGGACGGCGGCGGTGGCGCGGAGGGGGCCGGCGGATGCGGGGGCGGGAGCGGGGGTGGGGGCGGGGGCCGGGGGGTGCTCGGTGCCGGGCTCGGCGCCCTTGCCGGCCCGGGGGCCGTCACCGGACCTGTTGTCGGACCAGGTCTCGGCCCTGTTGTCGGACCAGTTGTCGGTCCTGTTGCCGGTTCTGTTCTCGGTCACGTTCTCGGTCATGCGGAGCTGACTCCCTGGGGTGCCGGGGACAACGAGGGCTGCGCGAGGGCGGTGGCGTACACGTCCATCAGCCGGGAGGCGCTGCGGGTGATGCAGTAGCGGCGGGCGGCCTCGGGTGCGGTCCGCGGGCCGGGGCCGGCCGCGTGGACCTCGGCCAGGGCGCGGGCGAATTCCTCGTCGCCGCCGTGGACGCGCCGGGCGCCCGGGGCGGTGTGCGGGGGCAGGTCCTCCAGCGCCGGGCAGGAGGCGTACAGCACCGGCAGCCCGGACGCCAGGCCCTCCACGGCCGCCAGCCCGAACGCCTCCTCGCGGGACGGCGAGGCGAGCACGTCCATCGCACAGGCCAGCGACGGCAGGTCGGGGCCCGGGGAGCGGTCGGGGAGGTAGGGCCGTTCTCCGGTGAACAGCACACGGTCGGCGACGCCCGCCTCGCGGGCGGTGCGCCGCAGGACGTGCTCCTCCGGGCCGCCGCCGACCAGCATCAGCCAGCAGTCGCCGGGCAGGCGGGACAGGGCCCGCACGAGGACGTCGAACCGTTTGCCGGGGGCGAGCCGGCCGATGCCGCCGACGACGAACGCGTCGTCCGGCAGCCCGAGGCGGCGCCGGGTGTGGTGCCGCCGCCGCGGGTCGAAGCGGAAGCGGGCCAGGTCGATGCCGTTGGGGACGACCTCGATGCGGGGCGCGGGCACGCCCCAGCGCCGCAGCCGGCCGGCGACGGCGGGGGAGACGGCGACCGTGGCACTGCCCAGGCGCTCCCCGGCCAGGTACAGGGCGCGCACCCCCGGCGTCAGCGGGCGGCCCTCCATCTGGGTCTCGCCCAGGGAGTGCTCGGTGGCGACGACCGCGCGGACGCCCGCCAGGCGTGCGGCGAGGCGGCCGTAGAGGCAGGCGCGGTAGAGGTGGGTGTGGACGAGGTCGTAGCCGCCGGCGCGGATGAGGCGGGCCAGGCGGGGCAGCGCGGCCAGGTCGCGGTTTCCGCTCATGCCGAGGTGGACCACGCGCACCCCGTCGGCGGTCAGCCCGTCGGCGACCGGGCCCGGGTTGGTGAGCGTCACGACGTCGCAGTCGACGGGCAGATGGCGCAGCAGCAGCCGGAGCTGCTGCTCGGCGCCGCCGACGCCGAGACCGGTGATGACGTGCAGGGCCTTCACGCGGACACCCCCTCAGATCCCCGCCACCGGGCGTCGGCGCAGCCGGTGCAGCCGGGTCTTCAGCAACAGCCGCACGGCCGTGTCCCGCTGCCCGACGTGCGCCCGCGGCAGGGCGTACGGGCCGGTCAGCGGGCCGGGGTCGATGGCGCAGGCGTACGTGTACCCGGCCTCCCGTACGGCGTCGGCGGCGCGCCGGTCGACCGTGCCGTACGGGTAGCAGAACCCGGCGACCGGGGCGCCGGTCAGTTCCGCGAGCCGCGCCCGGCTGCCGGCGACCTCGGCGCGCAGCGCGGCGTCGTCCGCCTTCGTCAGGTCCACGTGGGTCAGTCCGTGGGAGCCGATCTCCACGCCCTCGGCGGCGGCGTGCCGGATGCCGTCGGCGGTCAGCAGCGGCTTGCGCGGGCCCAGCGGGTCCCAGGCGTTGTCGCCGCCGAGCCGGCCCGGCAGCACGAACAGGGTGGCCCCGCACCCCCAGCGCCGCAGCACCGGCAGCGCGTGCTCGGTGAAGTCGGCGTACCCGTCGTCGAAGGTCAGCCCGACCAGGTCCCGGCCCTCGCCCCGGGCGCGCGCGGCGAGCAGCTCGCCCACGGACACCCCGCGCAGCCCGCGCCGCCGCAGCCAGCCGAGCTGCGCGTCCAGCCGGGCGGGCGTGACCGTGATGCGGTACGGGTCGTCGGTGCAGTCGCCGACGGAGTGGTACATCGCCACCCAGGGCACGGGGGCGGGGCGGCGGCCCCCTCGGGCGCCGGGCCGGGGACGGGGGAACGCGTCGACGGAACCGGCGGGACCGGCGGGACCGGCGGGACTGGCGGGACTGGCGGGACTGGCGGGGACCGGTGAACCCGGTGAACCCGGTGAACCCGGGGCCGCGGGGAAACCGGCGGAATCAGCGGAATCAGCGGAACCTGTGGAAACAGCCATGCGGGAGCCTTCGGGAGAGGACGGAACGGAGGGAACGGAGGGAGGAGAGCGCGGCGGTGACGCCCTGGACGCCCAGGGCCCGGCCGAGCAGCACGAAGACGGCCGTGACGGTCAGGGCGCCCGCGGCCAGGCCGAGGGCGGGGGAGCCGAACCGGCCCGCGGCCAGCGTGCCCGCCGCGGTGGCGCCCGCCGCCGCCCCCACCGGCCCGGCGAGCCGGCCCAGCACGCGCCGGACGCGGACGGGGACGCTCCGCTCGCCCATCCCGGCGAGCAGCAGCGCCGCGGTGACGGTGATGCCGGCCGCGTTGGCCGCCGCGATGCCCGTCACGCCCCAGGAGCCCGCGGTGCACGCGCCGATCCCGGCGGTGGCCGCGATGCCGACGGCCATCGCGCCGAGCGGGTACCAGCTGGCGCGGCCGGCCGAGAAGTAGGAGCGGGCCAGCGCGCCCACCACGGTCTGGCCGAGCAGCCCGAGGGCGTACACGCGCATCACGCCCGCGGTCGCCGCCGTGTCGTGCGCGGTGAACGCGCCCCGCTGGAAGAGCAGGTGGACGATCTGCGGCGCGCAGGCGACGACCATGGCCGCGCCCAGCAGCACCACGCACGCGGCCACGGCCACGTCCCGCTCCACCCGGGCGCGGGCCCGCGCGGTGTCGCCCTCGGCCAGGGCCCGCGCCACCACCGGGAAGGTGACCGTGCACAGCATCAGCGACAGCGTCATCGGGATCTGGGCGACCTTCTGCGCGTAGTTGAGGTGCGAGATGGCACCGGCGGGCAGCCCGGAGGCGAGGAACCGCTCGATGAGCACCTGGGACTGCCGGCACAGCGCGAACAGCAGCACGGTGGCGAACAGGGCGGCGGCCGGCGCCGCCGCCGCCCCGCCGCCCGCCGCCGCCTCCGCCCGCTCCGCGTCGGCGTCCCGCCGCCGCAGCTGCCGCAGCAGCGACGGCAGCTGGGTCGCCACCATCAGGCAGCCGCCCGCCGCGACCCCGACCGCCGCCGACCGCACGCCCAGCCGCTCGCCGAGGACGAACATCGCGGTGATGATGCCGGTGTTGTAGGCGACGTAGATGGCCGCCGGTGCCAGGAAGCGGCGGTGCGCGCGCAGGGCGGCGGAGCAGTACCCGGCCAGCCCGAAGCTCAGCACGCAGGTCGCGGTGAGGCGGGTGCACTCCACCGCGAGGGCGTGGTCGGGCAGGCCCGGGGCGAGGGCCCGCACCAGCTGGGGCGCGAGGACGGCGGCCAGCGCGGCGACCGCGGCGAAGGCGAGCGCCAGCCGGGGCAGGGTGGTGGCGACCAGGGCGCGGACCGGGTCGCCCGGGGCGCCCTGCGCGCGGCGGGCCAGAGCCAGGCTGAACATCGGGATCAGCGCGAACGCCAGCCCGTCCTCGATCAGCAGCGTGGCCGCGAACTCGGGCACCGTCCACGCCACCAGGAACGCGTCCGTTTCGCTCCCCGCCCCGAACAGCCGGGCCAGCGCCTGGTCCCGGGCCAGGCCCAGCACGGACGCGGCGACCGACAGCGCGGCGGTGAGCAGGGTCGCGCGGGCGAGGAAACCCCGGGAGTTCCCGGCCTGTTCGGCCCCGGCCACGTCCGGCGCGGCGGCATCCGACGCGGCGGCATCCGGCGCGGCCACGCCCGGCGCGGCGGCGTCCGGCACGGCAGCGTCTGACGCGGCGGCATCCGGCGCGGCGACGTCCGGCGCGGCAGCGTCTGACGTGGCAGCATCCGGCGCTGCGGCGGCCCGGACCGTCGGCACGGCCGCCGCACCGCCGGCCCGGGAAGGCGTCACGGTCATCGCGCCGGTGCCCCCTCCGGCCCGGCGGCGACCGTCCGGACCTCGTCGGCCCCGGTCCCAGCCGCGGCCTCTGCGCCGCCCTCCACCGCGGCCCCCTCCACCGCGGCCCCCTCCACCGCGGCCCCCTCCACCGCGGCCCCCTCCACCGCAGCCCCCTCGCCACCGCCCCCGAAGGCCCACCGGGCCGCCAGGCCGAGGCTCACCGCGGTCAGCACGGTCGAGGGTCCGCCGATGTCGGCGTACGCGAAGTTCGTCAGCTGCCACACCAGCAGCCCGCACGCGACCAGCCCGCAGTCGAGCGCGTCGGCCCCGCGCCGTCCGGGCTTCCGCACATGCCACACCCTCCGCACCCCGCACACCAGCAGGGCGAGCCAGCTCCCGGCGAGCGCGAGCAGCCCCGACAGGCCCTGTTCGGCGAGGATGAGCAGGTACATGTTGTGCGGCGACAGCAGCGGCTGCCGGCGGAAGCCCGCACCCGCGCCGTCCGTGTCGCTGCCCGAGGACAGCGCCAGCGAGGCGTGCGCGTCCCGGTGCTCGGGGAACCCCTTCAGCCCCACGCCGCCCAGTGGCCGCTCGCGCCACATGTCCCCGGCCGCCGCCCACAGGGAGTACCGGTCGGTCACCGACTGGTCGGGGGCGTCGGCGACCCGCGTGATGCTGTCGAGGCGCTCCTGGAGCATCGCCGTACCGAGCCCGAACCCGCCCACCAGGACCACGCTCGCCGCGGCCACGCCCGCCCCCACCGCCAGCGCCCGCCGCGCCCCGGACAGCAGCAGCAGCGTCGCGCACGCCACCGCCGTGGCGATCCACGCCCCCCGGCTGAAGGAGACGGCGAGCGGCAGCACCAGCGCCACCGCGCACCCGGCGGCCGGCACCCGCTGCCGCACCGGCGTGCGGCCCAGCGCCAGCCCGAGCGCCGCCACCAGCCCGAGGGAGACGACCGTCGCCATCCCCATCACGTCCTGCGGCCCGAAGGTGCCCACCGCCCGGACCTGCTCCCCCTGGTAGGAGGCGCCGGTCCCGGTGGCGTACTGGTGCACGCCGACCGCCCCCTGCCACAGCGCCAGCCCCACCAGCGACCAGGCGAGCAGCCGTACGTCGCGCCGCCCGCGCACCAGCAGCACGACGGCCGCCGGGAGGAGCACGAAGACCTGGAGGTAGCGGCCGAGCCCGGTGAGCCCGGCGCCGGGGGAGGGCGCGTGCAGGGCGGCGAGGGCGAGTCCGGCCACGGGCAGGGCGAACACCACGGCCGCCGTGCGGGGCAGGGGGCGCCGCCGGTCCCGTACCACCCGGACCGCGCCGTACAGCACCGCCAGCGCGGAGGCCGCGTCGGCGGGATGCGCCCCGCCTGCTCCGCCCGGTGCGAGCGGCAGCGCGAGCAGGGCGATCACGGCAGCCACGGCCAGCGCGGGCGGCAGCGTCCGCGTGCCGGGAAGGCCGGGGCGCCGGGGGAGGGACAGGGCGTGGCTCACCGCGTCAGCTCCCGGTGGGGCGCACGAGCGTGGCGGCCGTGCGCAGCAGGATGCAGACGTCCTGCCACAGCGACCAGTTCTCGATGTAGGCGTTGTCGAAGCGGGCCCGGTCCTCGATGGAGGTGTCCCCGCGCAGCCCGTGGATCTGGGCGAGCCCCGTGATGCCGGCCGGCATCCGGTGGCGGGCCGCGTAACCGGGGTAGGTCTCGCTGAACTGCTTGACGAAGTAGGGGCGTTCGGGGCGCGGGCCGACCAGGCTCATGTCGCCGCGGAACACGTTCCACAGCTGGAGCAGCTCGTCCAGCGAGGTCCGGCGCAGGAAGCGGCAGAACCACGGCATGCGCCGCTCGTCCGCCACGCTCCACCGGGTCGCCGACTCGTGCTCGTCCACCGGCCGGTGGGTGCGGAACTTCAGCAGGGTGAACGGCTTCCCGCCCTGCCCGACGCGCACCTGCCGGAACACCACCCCGGGCCCCTCGCTGACCCGCAGCACCACCGCGCACACCAGCAGCAGCGGGCTGACCGCCAGCAGCAGCACCCCGGACACCACCACGTCCAGCACCCGCTTGCCGGCGCCACCGCCCGGCCACCCCGCCCCCGGCTCCAGCCGCCGGCAGAGGAACCCGGCGATCCGGTCACGGCGCGCGTGCGGCCCGTACCACCTGTACGACCCGTACCACCTGTACGACCCGTACCACTTGTACGACCCGTGGGACGCGGACGACGCGGACGACCCGTAGGGCGTGGACGACCCGTAGGGCGCGGATGACGCGTAGGACGGGGACGACGCGTAGGACGGGGACGACGCGTACGACGCGTACGACGGGGATTCGGCGTCGACCTCCCACACCGCGCAGCCCGACTCGGCGAACACCCGCAGCAGCGGCGCCTGCCGCGTCCGTGCCGACGGATCCACGACCAGCACGTCCCGGACGCCGTTCTGGACGATCGCCCGCCGCACCTCCTCGTCGGTGGCCAGCACGGGCAGCGCCTCGGCGCCGTCCGCGGCCTCTTCGGGCGTGGCGGTCTCTCGCGCCTCGCCGGCCACGACGCCCACCGGGCGCACCCCGCAGCGCGGGTGGCGCAGCACCGCCGCGGCCACACGCTGCGCCGTCCGGACGGGCCCGACGACGAGCGCGGTGCGCGGGTGGTTCAGCAGCGCCGCCCGGCGCCGCCCGTGCACGGCACCGCGGCCCGCGCAGCTCGCCGCCGCCTGCACGGCGCAGCCGAGGAGCAGGTCGCGGGCGGACAGCGCCTGGTGCGGGGCGTACGCCGCCACCAGCGCGGCCAGCGCCAGCCAGCCGACGGCGATCCGGCCGCAGACGGCGGGCAGTTCGTCCAGGACGCCGTCCGGCGTGTACGGCAGGCCGCGCGGGCGCAGCAGCAGCGTCGCCGCCACCAGCAGGACCGCGTACAGCGGGCGGTGCGGGACGCCGGTGAGCGCCAGCGCGCCCAGGAGGGCCGCCGTGCCGTCCGCGGCGAGCAGCGGCAGCCGGGACGGCGGCCGCGCCGCGGGGCGTTCGGAGGGGAGCGGGACCCCGCCGCCGGCGGTGCGCGGCGGCAGGACCGAGACGGGGGAGAGCCCCAGGTCCCGCGGTTGCCCGGCGGGAGGGGGGACGGTGCTTTCCGCGGTCACGAGTGGATGGACTCCCTGTACTGGGTGGGTACGGCGGACGGGCCTGTGTCCGGCCCGCCGCCGAGCAGTTCGCCGTACACGGCCGCGACGGCCTGCGCCGTGTGCCGTACGTCGTGTGCGGACACCACGTGCGCCCGCCCCCGACGGGCCGCCGACGCGCGCAGTGCCGGGTCGAGCAGCAGCGCGGCGACGGCCCCGGCCAGCGCCGCCGGATCCTCGGAGGGCACGAGGCAGTGCGGCGCGAGCGCGGGCGGCAGGAGCTCACGCGCGCCGTCCACGTCGGTCACCACCACGGGTGTCCCGCAGGCCATGGCCTCCAGCGGGGCGAGGGCCATGCCCTCCCAGCGCGACGGCAGCACGACCACGTCGGCGGCCCGGTACCAGCCGGCGGCGTCGGCGACGGCCCCGGCGAACCGCACGGACGCCGGGGCGAGCGCCCGCAGCCGCGCCCGGTCCGGCCCGTCGCCGACCAGCACCAGCCGGGCTCCGGGGACCTGTTCGGCGATCCGGTCCCACGCCGCGATCAGGACGTCCTGCCCCTTCTGCCGGCACAGCCGCCCCACGCAGACCACGAGCGGGTCCCGCGGACCGGTGTCCGCGAGGAGCGAGGGCCGGACGGCGGCGCCGGGGCGGCCGGGGCGGAAGCGGTCCGGGTCGATGCCGTTCGGCACCACCGCCCACCGCCCGCGGATTCCGGCCGCCTCCCCCCGGCGCCGCTCCGCCTCGCTGACGCACACCACCCGCGCGGCCCACCGCGCCGCCCACCGCTCCCAGCCGAGCGCGAGGGCGGCGGTGACCCCGCCGACCGCCTCGAACGACCAGGCGTGCGGCTGGAACACGGTCGGGATCCGCCCCCGCACGGCGAGCCGCCCGGCGAGACCGGCCTTCGCGCTGTGCGCGTGCACCAGGTCCGGCCGCACGTCCTCGATCACCCGCGCGAGCCGCCGCACCTCCCCGCCGAGCGAGGGTCCCGGCGAGCGCGTCGCCCGCCACGGGCGTACGTCCGCGCCCAGCGAGCGCAGCGCGGCGGCGAGGGAACCGTCCGGGCAGGCGACCGCGACGTGCAGCCCGGCGGCGAGCTGGGCCCGCGTCAGGTCCGTCACGACACGGGCGACCCCGCCGTCCACGGGCTGGGTGAGGTGAAGGACCCGCGGCGCAGGGTCGGTCGCTGGCAGGGACATGCGCGGTTTCCTCGCTCACGGATGGCGCTCGGGACGGGCGGGAACGCGCCGCGGGCGGCCGCCCGAGTGCGGTGCGCCGGCACGGAAGAGGGGGTGTGCCGGCACGGGGTGCGTCGGACGGTGTGCCACCCTAGTCGCAATTCGGACGAATGTGACGAAACCGGGCAAGTGTGTCGACTGGGGCGAGAGGGGTGTGCCCGGGGACCGGCGGGGCGGGCCCCGCGGGACCGGCGGACGCCCCTCGCGGAATCACTCCACCGGTGGCCCGGCCCGGAGAACGCCCTGCACCGACGCTGTGCCGGGCGTTCGCCCGGATGGGCGCGCCGGCCCCGAGGAGTACCTCTCCGCGCACCTCTCCCTGCCGCGTGCCGCGAAGGGCCTGGTCCCGGCCTCCATCGCCACCGCGATCGCCGCGGACTCCCGGGGGCGCCGCCCGGTGACGTCGTGCGGGCCCCGGTGCGCGTTCCGGCGGACATCCGCGGCGACTTCGCGTGTGCGGGACCTCCGCGCGCCGTCCGCCCGCTGCCCCGAATGGGGGCCGGTGGGTACGGGCCGGGGCGCGGACCCCGGCAGGCCGTCTCAGCAGGTACGGGGAGGCCGCCGCGGCACCCGGGCGGCCACCCGGCGCGACGGTTCGGTTGCAGAGCGCGAAGGCGGCTCCCACGGTGGCAACAAGACCCTGCACACCACCGAAAGGAACCCCCATGCGTCTGCCCGCACGGCGAATCGCCACCTCCGCGCTCTGCGCCACCCTCCTGCTCGGCGTCACCGGGCCGGTGGCGATGGCGGCCGACGGCGATTCGGACCGGGAACGCACCCGCGCGGCGTCCCGGGCGCCGCTGCCCGGCGCCGACGAGCTCAACGCCCAGATCCAGGCACTCAGCGGCCTGGGCGGTGTGGTCACACCGGTCACCCGACTGCTCGGCGCCGTCCTCAAGGCCGACGACGGCCGCCTCACCGCGCAGCAGGCGGAGCAGCTCGGCAACGCCGTCGACGCGGCCATCGACGAGGCCGTCGCCAAGGTTGAGGCGACGGGCACGCCGACCAGGACGGACGCGGCGACACCGGGCACGACCACGCCGGGCACGACCACGCCGGGCACCGCGGTCCCCGGGGTGAACACGCCGGCCCAGCCGCCCGCCGTCGCCCAGCCGCCGGTCGTCGCCCAGCCGCCCGCCGTCGCCCGGCCGAACGGCGACGCGCCGGTCACCACGCTGCCGGCTCCGTTCGCCCCGGCCGCCCCGGCGCAGGCCGCCCAGGCCCAGGCCGACAGCGGCGGTCTCATCGGCACGGCGCTCGACGCGCTGCGGCAGGCGATCGACGCCCTGCTCGGTGCCAGCACGACGGGCCGGCCCGAACAGGTGACCCCGGCCGCCGCCGACGTGGTGACCGACGTGGTCAACGTCGCCGCGGCCACGCTGGTCGACGGCGGACTGCCCGCTCCCGACCTGGCCGGGCTGCCGCCGCTGCCCGCCGCGCCGAACGCCCCGGCCCCGGCGAACGCCCTGCCGAACGCACCGGCGAACGCGCCGGCGGACCCCTCCTGACGGAGCCGGCCCCACAGGCCGTCGCACCTGCTCTCCCGGGCAGGCGCGACGGCCTTTCCGGTTCCCGCTCGTATTCCTGCTCGACCCCTTGCTCGACCTCTTGCTCGACTCCCCTTTCGGTTTCTCTCTCGACTTCCCTCTCGGCCTCTGCCCGGATTCCGGATCGCGGTTTTCCCCGCAATCTTCCAGAGATCTCATACGAGGATGGGAAAGGCCGACGAGACGCACCCTGCCTTCGGGTGGGGTGCGGAAATCCCGGGGGCGCACGGGGTTTCCGGTCCGCTCCGGCCTCGTTGGGCACGGCGACGGAATTCTCCGTGGTGACGAGAGTCGCCGAAGGAGCCGAGGAAAGGAATCCCATGAACTCCCTGAAGGCCGCCGCTGTCCTCGCCGGATCCGTGGTCCTCGCCGGCACTGCCACGCCCGCGTTCGCCCACAACGACCTCACCAAGCTCACGCACTCCCTCGACAGCGCCGCGCGCGTGATCACCGAGCGCCCGGTCCTCTCCATGCCGGTGCAGCCCCGGACGGAAGCGCTCAGCACCGAGAACAAGGGATCCGCGCTGCACACCACGAAGGGCGTGACCAACCAGCTGAACGAGCCGGGCGCCCTGCTCGGCGGCCTGCCGCCGAAGGGCTGACCCCGTTCACCGTCACCGGCAGAACGAACCGGACGAGGAGCACGCACATGGTCGTCAGCGAGGGCGGAGCACCACGGCGCGCGGAACGGGAACCACGTGAACCGGTGGACCCGGCAGGGGGCGGTCCCGCGCGCACCGGGCGCCGCGGGCTGCTGCGCCGGCTGTTCGTCCCCGCTCTCGCCGCGGCACTCGCTCCCGTGGTCGCCGCCTCCCGGCCCTCCGGCAGCTCCGGCAACTCCGGCAGCTCTGGCCGTTCCGGGCCCTCCCGGCCGGTGCGGCCGGCCCCGGCCGGTCCCGTGGAGGGTCCGGACCGCGCCGCCTTCGACGAGACCTACCTCGGCCGCCGCATCCGCGGCGACAGGCCCGCGGGCGCCACCGGCACCTGGCACGTCACCGTGGACGACCGCCCGCTGCACCTGATGCGCCGCGCCGACGGCACCTGGCTCAGCGTGGTCGACCACTCCCGTTCGTACCCCACCCCGCTGGCGGCGACCCGCGCGGCCGTCGAGGAACTGACACCCGGGCAGCGGCTGCGCGAGACGGACGGCGGACACGGAGACGAGCACGGAGACGGACACGGACACGGACACCCGGGAGGCCGGCGTGGTGTACACCCGTAAGGACGTCAGCACCCTCACCCGCGACGAGCGGCAGCGGTTCGTCCGGGCCCTGCTGGAACTCAAACGCCGCGGCGAGTACGACGAGTTCGTGCGCATGCACATCGAGCACTTCGTCCCCGACGGCGAGGCCGGGCTGCGCACGGCCCACATGACGCCGTCCTTCCTGCCCTGGCACCGGCAGTTCCTGCTGGAGCTGGAGCGGGCGCTGCAGCGGGTGGACCCGTCGGTCTCCGTGCCGTACTGGGACTGGACCAAGGACCGCGGCACCACCTCCGCGCCCTGGACCGACGACCTGCTCGGCGGCAACGGGCGGCCCTCGGACCACCAGGTGACGACCGGGCCGTTCGCCTACGCGGAGGGCAACTGGACCCTGAAGCGGAACGTGACCGACACCGAGTTCCTCACCCGGGACCTCGGCCGCCGCCGCGACCCGATCCAGCTGCCGGACAAGAGCGACCTGGAATGGGCGCTGAAGGACCCCGTCTACGACACCGAGCCGTGGGACTCGACGGCCTCCAAGGGGTTCCGCAACAAGCTGGAGGGGTGGGGGCCCGGGCACGGCAGCGCCTCCTGGCGCAACCACAACCGGGTGCACCGCTGGGTCGGCGGGGTCATGCTCGGCGGCGCCTCCGTGAACGACCCGGTGTTCTGGCTGCTGCACGCCTTCGTCGACCTGCAGTGGTCCCGCTGGCAGAGCCGCCACCCCGGCGCCCGCTACCTGCCGGACCGGCCGCCCGGCCCGGGCAGCGCGCAGCACGGCCGGATCGTGGCCCGGCAGGAGAAGCTGCCGCCGTGGGACGTGACGCCGGAGGAGCTGGAGGACCACAGCCGGTTCTACCGGTACGGGTGAGGGAAGGGCCGTCATGCGGAAGCGGCCCCGGGGGGGCGGCCGCGCCCGGGGGGCCCGGGGGTGGGTGGGGTGGATGGGGCGCGCGACGGCCCGGGCGGGCAGCGCACTGAAATC
>NZ_JBEXTV010000032.1:0-92018 GCF_040628835.1 Streptomyces sp. NPDC006134
CCGCCCCCCACCCTCAAAAACCCCCTCCCTTCCCAACACTTCCCCACCCCCCCCCTCTCCCGAGCTGTTGGGGGGCCGCCCCCCCCCCGGCCGGGGGGCGGGCCGGCTGCCCGGCGCGGTGCGTCAGCGGTCGTCCTTCGCCCCGCGGCGGCGCAGGCCGAGGAAGACCGCACCGCCGCCGATCACGACCAGGACGGCCGCGATCCCGGCGATCAGCCCGGTGTCGGAGCCGGCGCCGGTCTCGGCGAGGTGGGACTCACCGGCCGGCGAGGGCGCGTTGCTCACGGTGCCGGCCGGGGCGGTGCTCTGGCTCGCCGGGGCCGACGGGGTCGCCGGGGCAGGTGACTGGGGCGGGGCCGGGGCCGAGGAGGTCTGAGACGGGGTGGGTGTCGGCGTAGGCGTCGGCGTGGACGTCGGCGTCGGCGGCTTCTCCGGCGCGCAGGCGGTGGCCGGGGTCACGAGGTTCGGCTCGATGTCCTCGTCGACGTAGCCCGCGGCCTCGACGTGGACGCGGTACTCGGCGTTCGGCTTCCAGTCCTCGGCGAAGGTGATCGTGGTGCCTTCGCGCGAGCCCTTGACGACCTGCTCGCCGACCTTCTTCACGTCGGCGCCGTCGTTCCGGAGGAAGACGGTGACGGTGGCCGGGATGCCGGAGGGGTCGACGTCGGTGACGGTGATGACGCCCTTGCCGCCGTCGCACTTCGCGGCGGCGGAGAACTCGCTGATGTCGCAGGCGAGCGCGGTGCCGGCGGCGCCGACGGCGAGGGCGGCCGAGGCGGCGGCCACGCCGAGGACGCGCGCGGGACGTATGGCGGCGCGGCGGGACGCCGCGCGGCCGAGGAGAGACGGGACTGCCACGGTGGTCCTTACGGGATGCGTGGATGAGGGGGGTGGGCGGGGCACCGGGACATCGCCGACGCGACATCAGCGCCCCCAGCAGACCCACAGGTCTACGAGTGCTGCACCGGTAGTGTCAACGCATCTACGCCGTAAGGGAGTTGGCTTTGCCCTCTTATTAACCGCCGAGACGTTTCGGCGCCCCGGAGCCGCCGAAGGCGGCGCGGGGCGTCCGGCGGGGGGCGGGCGCGGGGCGTCCGGCGGGGGGCGGGTGCGGGGTGTCCGGCGGGAGCGGGTGCGGGGTGTCCGGCGGGGGCGGGTGCCGGACGCATCCGTCCCCGCCGGACGCCCCGGTCCGTCAGCCCTGGACCGCCGCCGGGTCCATCCACGTGATCTCCCAGGTGTGGCCGTCGAGGTCGTCGAAGGCGCGGCCGTACATGAAGCCGAGGTCCTGGGTCCGGCCCGTGGCCGTGCCGCCCAGGGAGATCGCGCGGTCGACCAGCTCGTCGACCTTCTCGCGGCTCTCGGCGCTCAGAGCGATCAGCACCTCGCTGGTCTTGGACGCGTCGGCGATCTCCTTGTCGGTGAAGGTCGCGTAGAACGGCTTGGTGAGCAGCATTGCCACGATGGTGTCGCTGATCACGACGGAGGCCGCGTTCTCGTCGCTGAACTGGGGGTTGATCGTGTAGCCGAGCTCCGTGAAGAACTTCTTCGAGGCGTCGAGGTCGTTCACGGGCAGGTTCACGAAGATCATCTGCTGGTACGCCGTGGTCATCTGGGTCTCTCCCCGCCAAGTGGTCCGTGGGTTCCGTGCTGTTCGAGGGGGTAGACCCGGGGCCGCGGCGGAACTCATCGGCGTCCGGGGATTTTTTCCGCGGCTCTTTTCCGCGGCTCTTTCCCGAGGCTGCCGCACGGCCGGCGTCAGCGGGACAGTGGCAGCGCGGCCAGCGCCGCCACGGCCAGGGTCAGCGGGCCGAACAGCGCCAGCAGCGCGGCGGCGCGCAGGGCGGCGGCAGCGCGCAGCACCGTGCCGGGCGCCCCCAGACGCAGCAGCGCGGCCGTGGTGCCGGCGCGGACCTGCCGGGTCTCGACGGCCGCGGTGAACAGCGTGGCCACGGTGCAGCCGGCCACCACCAGGGCGCCGAGGGTGCGCAGCGGTCCGAAGGCCGGTCCGCCGTCGCCGTACAGGGCCGTCGCCGCGTACGCCGCCGACGCCACCGCGCAGACCACGCCGAGGGGGCGGCCGATGCGGGACGCCTCCTCCATCAGCATCCGGCCGGCCAGCAGGCGCAGGGCCCCGGGGCGGACCGCCTGCAGCAGCCGGCCGCACAGGTGGGTGAGGCCGGGCCCGGCCAGGGCGAGACCGAGGGCGGTCAGGACCCAGCCGGCCAGGACGCCGGCGGCCGGGGTGCCCGGGGCGGGAGCGGTGCGGCTCGCGTAGGTCTCCACGGCCAGGCCGGCGGCGAGCACGGTGATGCCCCAGGGGAGGGCGGCGGTCGCCCGGCGGGGGGCCGCGGCGTCGGACGCGTGCGGGCCGCCGTCCGCCGTGTGCGGGGCGCTGTGCGCCGGGGTGGTGGCAACCGCCTCGTGCGGGGTGCCGGGTGCCGGGGTGGTGGTGTCCGCTGTGTGGAGGGTGCCGGGTGTCCGGGTGGTGGCAACCGCCTCGTGCCGGGTGCCGGGTGCGGGGGCGGTGGTGTCCGCCGTGTGGTCCGGTTCCGTGGACGGGGCGGTCTCCGCCCGCGTGGCGGAGACCGCCCCGTGCGCGCCGGGAGCCGCCGCTTCGGGAGCGGTGGAGGCCGCCGCCTCCCGCGGTGCGGCGGTCGCCGCCTCCGGGACCGGTGCCGCCCCCTGTTCCGGGGGGACGGCGGCGGCCCGGTGACCCGCCGCCCCGCCCGCCCTGCGGTGGACGCCGAAACGCCCGTACGCCCCGAAGGTCTCGCGCGCCGCGCCGAACCCGTACGCGCCGAAGCGGCCGTACCGGCGGGACGCGGCCGGGCCGGGACGGGGCTCCCGGGGGCGCAGCGCCAGCGCGACCGCCGCCGACGCGGTCGCCGGGACCAGCACCAGCAGGGTCAGGACGGCGGGGAGGGGCAGGGGCTGCCCGGCGGCGAGGGCGTCGCCGCCGACGCCGCCGAAGGGGCGGCCGGTGAGGTCGCCGCGCAGGTGGAGGAAGGCCAGCAGCGCCAGCACCGAGCCCAGGGTGCAGGACAGGGCCGTGGCCGTCGCCGAGAGGACCATCAGACGGCCGGGCCCCAGCCCGGCCGCCGCCAGGCCGGGGCGGGGGCGGGTGCCGGAGTCGGTGCGGGCCACGGCGAGAGCGAAGTACACCGTGGCGGCCAGGGGCGCCGCGCACCAGGCCAGGCGGGCGAGGGAGGCGGCGGGGGAGGCCGGATGGCTCAGCGCGTGGCCGAGGGCGCACAGCAGCAGGAAGCCCGTGCCCGCCGACGCCGCCGCCACCAGCAGGCGGCGCAGCTGGACGGCGAGGTGGGCGCCGAGGCTCAGGCGGAGAGCGAGCACGCGGCCCGGCCTTCCGTCGCGGCGGCCTGGGGGAGGGGCGGCAGGTGCACGGTGTCCACCCGCCGGCCGTCGAGCAGCGACACCGTGCGGTCGGCGAGGGCCGCGGTCTCGGAGTCGTGCGTGGCGAGGACGACCGTGATGCCGTGCGAACGGGCCGCCGTGGTCAGGGTGCGCAGGACCTGGGCGCGGTCCGCGCGGTGCAGGGGCGCCGTCGGTTCGTCGGCGAAGAGGACCGCGGGCGCGGTGGCGAGGGCGCGGGCGATGCACACGCGCTGCCGCTCGGCCTGCCGGAGCGCGTGCGGGCGGCTGCGGGCCCGGTCGCCGACGTCGAGGCGGTCCAGCCACTCCAGGGCGGTGCTCTTGGCGCGGCGCCGGGCGGTGCCGCGCAGCATCAGCGGCAGGGCCGCGTTCTCCCACACGGTCAGCTCGGGGACGAGCGCCGGTGCCGGGTCGATCCAGCCGAAGCGGTCGCGGCGCAGCCGTTCCCGGCGCAGCGGGCCCAGGGTGTGCAGGGCCGTGCCGTCGAACCAGACCTCGCCGCGCTGCGGCCGTACCAGGCCGGACAGGCAGTGCAGGAGCGCGGTCTTGCCGCTGCCGCGCGGGCCGCTCACCGCGAGGATCTCGCCCTCCCGGACGCCGAGCGAGACGCCGCCGAGCGCGGGCGAGCCGTCGTGGTGCTGGAAGTGCAGGGCGCAGGCCCGGAGCACGTCGTTGTCCGGCGGGGCCACCATGGGCGTACACCTCGGTTCGGATCGAGAAATGCCGTGCGCGGTCGCGAAATCCCCCATGTGGGGGAACGACGGCAGGGCCGATCGGTCACAGGGCACGCTAGGCAGGAACCCGCGGGGAGGCCGGACAGCACACGGCCCCGGGCGCCCGTTTCTCACTCGAACGGGCG
Source organism: Streptomyces sp. NPDC006134 (assembly GCF_040628835.1). Taxonomy (NCBI): domain Bacteria; kingdom Bacillati; phylum Actinomycetota; class Actinomycetes; order Kitasatosporales; family Streptomycetaceae; genus Streptomyces; species Streptomyces sp. NPDC006134. Next base: position 4,253 of record NZ_JBEXTV010000032.1, read on the forward strand.
GCACCGGGGCCGTTGCCGGTCATCCTTGAGGACGATCGCGAAGCCTGATCAGAGCTTCGTCCACGCCTCCGTCAGGGTGGCGCGCAGGATCTGCTCGATCTCGTCGAACGTCCCCTGGTCGGAGATCAGCGGCGGGGCGAGCTGGACGACCGGGTCGCCGCGGTCGTCGGCACGGCAGTACAGGCCGTTGTCGAAGAGCGCCTTGGAGAGGAAGCCGTACAGGACGCGCTCGGTCTCCTCCTCGTCGAAGGACTCCTTGGTGTTCTTGTCCTTCACCAGCTCGATGCCGTAGAAGTAGCCGTTGCCGCGGACGTCGCCGACGATCGGCAGGTCGTGCAGCTTCTCCAGCGTGGAGCGGAAGGCCGCCTCGTTGTCCAGGACGTGCTGGTTGAGGTTCTCGCGCTCGAACAGGTCGAGGTTGGCGAGGGCCACGGCCGCCGACACCGGGTGGCCGCCGAAGGTGTAGCCGTGCAGGAAGGTGTTGTCGCCCTTGTAGAACGGCTCGGCCAGGCGGTCGGAGATGATGCACGCGCCGATCGGGGAGTAGCCCGAGGTCATGCCCTTGGCGCAGGTGATCATGTCCGGGACGTAGCCGAACTTGTCGCAGGCGAACGTGGTGCCCAGGCGGCCGAAGGCGCAGATGACCTCGTCCGAGACGAGCAGCACGTCGTACTGGTCGCAGATCTCGCGCACGCGCTGGAAGTAGCCGGGCGGCGGCGGGAAGCAGCCGCCGGCGTTCTGCACCGGCTCCAGGAAGACGGCCGCGACCGTGTCCGGGCCCTCGAAGAGGATCTGCTGCTCGATCTGGTCGGCGGCCCAGCGGCCGAAGGCCTCCGGGTCGTCGCCGAAGAGCGGGGCGCGGTAGATGTTGGTGTTCGGGACCTTGTGCGCGCCCGGCACCAGCGGCTCGAAGGGGGCCTTCAGGCCCGGCAGGCCGGTGATGGACAGCGCGCCCTGCGGGGTGCCGTGGTAGGCGACCGCGCGGGAGATCACCTTGTGCTTGGTGGGCTTGCCGACCAGCTTGAAGTACTGCTTGGCCAGCTTCCAGGCGGTCTCCACCGCCTCGCCGCCGCCGGTGGTGAAGAAGACCTTGTTCAGGTCGCCGGGGGCCTCGTTGGCCAGGCGCTCGGCGAGCTCGACGGCCTTGGGGTGGGCGTAGGACCAGATCGGGAAGAAGGCGAGCTCCTGCGCCTGCTTCAGCGCGGTCTCGGCCAGCTCGGTGCGGCCGTGGCCCGCCTGGACCACGAACAGGCCGGCGAGACCGTCGAGGTAGCGCTTGCCCTTGTCGTCGTAGATGTAGGTGCCCTCGCCCCGGACGATGGTCGGAACGGGGGAGTTCTCGTACGAGGACATGCGGGTGAAGTGCATCCACAGGTGGTCGTACGCGGACTTGCTGAGGTCCTTGGGACTGGCGGTACTCACGGCTATCGGGTTCCCCACATGTAGGTCTGCTTCTTGAGCTTGAGGTAGACGAAGCTCTCGGTGGAGCGCACTCCGGGGACGGCCCGGATGCGGCGGTTGATGACCTCCAGCAGGTGGTCGTCGTCCTCGCAGACGATCTCCACCATCAGGTCGAAGGAGCCGGCGGTCATCACGACGTACTCGCACTCGGGCATGGCGGTCAGTGCGTCGGCCACGGACTCCACGTCGCCCTCGACGTTGATCCCGACCATCGCCTGCCGGCGGAAGCCCACGGTCAGCGGGTCCGTCACGGCGACGATCTGCATGACGCCCTGGTCGAGGAGCTTCTGGACGCGCTGGCGCACGGCCGCCTCGGACAGGCCGACGGCCTTGCCGATGGCGGCGTACGGCCGGCGGCCGTCCTGCTGGAGCTGCTCGATGATGGCGAGGGAGACGGCGTCCAGGTGCGGCGAGCTGCCGTTCCTGGATTCGCGGTGGGTCTCACGGACGGACTCGCGGGAGTCCCGGGAGTCCCTGGGGTCTGCGCTTCGACTGGCCACGCCTTCACTGTGCACGAGGTCTCGACAGTTTTGCAAGGCGGGATCGATGTATTTCGTTGTTTGAAGTGTCTCAGTCTGCGGATTTCGCAATCCGGAGGCGACCAGGGGTGTTGAAAACGTCGGGTCACGGACTAGGGTGGGTGTCTCAGTGATTGGACACCCCGAACTTGGAGGGCCGGCAGTGAGCACCGAGCTGGGACGGCTGCGCAAGCTCCGTAACTACGTCGACGGCGAGTTCCGGGACGCCGCCGACGGACGGACCACCGAGGTGGTCAATCCCGCCACGGGCGAGGCCTACGCGACCGCGCCCCTGTCCGGGCAGGCGGACGTGGACGCCGCGATGGCCGCCGCCGCCGCGGCCTTCCCGGGCTGGCGCGACACGACCCCGGCCGAGCGGCAGAAGGCCCTCCTGAAGATCGCGGACGCGTTCGAGGAGCGCGCCGAGGAGCTGATCGCGGCGGAGGTGGAGAACACGGGCAAGCCCGTCGGGCTGACCCGCTCCGAGGAGATCCCGCCGATGGTCGACCAGATCCGCTTCTTCGCGGGCGCGGCCCGGATGCTGGAGGGCCGCTCGGCCGGCGAGTACATGGAGGGCCTCACCTCCATGATCCGCCGCGAGCCGATCGGCGTCTGCGCGCAGGTCGCGCCGTGGAACTACCCGATGATGATGGCCGTGTGGAAGTTCGCCCCGGCGATCGCGGCGGGCAACACCGTCGTGCTCAAGCCGTCGGACACCACCCCCGCCTCCACGGTCCTGATGGCCGAGATCATCGGCTCGATCCTGCCCAAGGGCGTCTTCAACGTCATCTGCGGCGACCGCGACACCGGCCGGATGATGGTCGAGCACCCGACCCCGGCGATGGCCTCCATCACCGGCTCCGTCCGGGCCGGCATGTCGGTCGCCGAGTCCGCCTCCAAGGACCTCAAGCGCGTCCACCTGGAGCTGGGCGGCAAGGCCCCGGTCGTCGTCTTCGAGGACACCGACATCGCCAAGGCCGTCGAGGACATCGCGATGGCGGGCTTCTTCAACGCCGGCCAGGACTGCACAGCCGCCACCCGCGTCCTCGTCCAGGAGTCCATCCACGACGAGTTCGTGGCCGCGCTGGCGAAGGCCGCCGCCGAGACCAAGACCGGCATGCCCGACGACGAGGACGTCCTGTACGGCCCGCTCAACAACCCCAACCAGCTCGAGCAGGTGGCCGGCTTCATCGAGCGGCTGCCCGCCCACGCCAAGGTCGAGGCGGGCGGCCGGCGGGTCGGCGACAAGGGCTACTTCTACGCCCCGACCGTCGTCTCCGGCCTGAAGCAGGACGACGAGATCATCCAGAACGAGGTCTTCGGCCCCGTCATCACCGTCCAGTCCTTCACCGACGAGGACCAGGCCGTGGAGTACGCCAACGGCGTCGAGTACGCGCTCGCCTCCTCGGTGTGGACCAAGGACCACGGCCGCGCCATGCGGATGTCCAAGAAGCTCGACTTCGGCTGCGTGTGGATCAACACCCACATCCCGCTGGTCGCCGAGATGCCGCACGGCGGCTTCAAGAAGTCCGGCTACGGCAAGGACCTGTCGGCGTACGGCTTCGAGGACTACACCCGCGTCAAGCACGTCATGACGTCGCTGGACGCGTGAGCCCGCGGCGGTAGCGCCCCGCCCGCGGCCCCGGACGGGAACTCCCGTCCGGGGCCGCGGTGTCGCCGCCGGCGCGTGACTCCGCGGCCGAGGAGGATCGGCAAGGTGTCGCGTGCCGTCCGGCGGGCTCGACGCGGCGTCGATTGTTCCTCGCCGGAAACCGGCGGCATGCTGCCCGTATGCCCCTCCCAGTGAACACGCTCCAGCCCTCCCGGCCCTCCCGCCTCTCCCGCCGCTCCCTGCTGCGCGCCCTCGGCGCGGGCGCGGCGCTCGGCGGCCTGGCCGGCTGCGGCGTCCCCGCCGCGTACGTGGCGGCACCCGACCGCGCCGCACCCGACCGGTCCGCCACCGACAAGCGGCTGACCTGGGCGAACTGGCCGCTGTACATCGACACCGACGACGACCCGGGCCGGCGGCCCACCCTGGAGGCGTTCGAGAAGCGGACGGGCATCTCCGTCACCTACGTCGAGGAGATCAACGACAACGACGAGTTCTTCGGCAAGATCAGCCCCGCGCTGATGAACCACCAGCCCACGGACCGTGACCTCGTCGTCATCAGCGACTGGATGTGCGCGCGTTACGTACGGCTCGGCTGGGTGCAGGAGATGGACCGCTCCCGGCAGCCGAACGTCACCCGCCACCTGGACCCGCTGCTGCGGTCCCCCGCCTTCGACCCCGGGCGCAGGTTCACCGTGCCGTGGCAGTCCGGCATCACCGGCATCGCCTACAACCGCCGCCGGCTCGGCCGGGAGCTGCGCCACGTCTCCGACCTGTGGGCGAGCGACCTCAAGGGCCGGGTGACCCTGCTGTCCGGGCTGGACGAGGCCTTCGCGCTGCTGATGCTGGGCGACGGCGTGGACATCGCGCGGTGGACGGCCGACGACTTCCACCGGATGTGCGACCGGGTGGAGAAGCAGGTCCGCAAGGGCCAGATCCGCCGCTTCACCGGCAACGACTACCTCAAGGACCTCTCCAGCGGCGACGTCCTGGCCTGCCAGGCGTACTCCGGCGACGTGATCCAGCTCCAGGCGGACGACCCCGGCATCGAGTTCGTCGTGCCGGAGGAGGGCGCCGAGCTCTGGGCGGAGTCCCTGATGATCCCGAACCTGGCCGCCCACAAGGCCGGCGCCGAGCGGCTGATCGACTACTACTACGAGCCCGGGGTCGCCGCCGAGCTGGCCGCCTGGGTGAACTACGTCTGCCCGGTCCCGGCCGCCCGGGACGTGCTCGCCTCCGCGAAGGACGAGGAGACCGCCGCGCTGGCCGAGAACCCGCTGATCTTCCCGGACGACTCGATGCGCGCCCGGCTCGCCATCGCGCGGGACATCGGGGCGGGGGAGCGGGCGGAGTTCGCGCGGCGGTGGAACCGGATCGCGGGGCTGTAGCAGACTGACCGCCGTGCGCACGTCATCGAGTGGCGAAACAGCGGGCGGAGCGGTCACCCTGGGCCTGCTGGCCGCCTGGGCCCTGCACGACGCCGAGGAGGCCGCGGTGCTGCCCGGCTGGCTGCGGCGCAACACGCCCCGGCTGCGCGAACGCTTCCCCGGCGTGCCGGAGGCGGTGTGGCGGCGTGCCGGGACGCTGGAGGCGCGGGAGTTCGCGGCCGCCGTGGGGGTGATGGGCGCGGTCGTGGCCGCGGCGTCCGCCGCCGGGTACGCCACCGGGGGCCGTTCGGCGTTCTACCAGACCGCCCTCGACGGCTTCGGCCTGCACGGCCTGGTCCACCTCGCGCAGGCGGGCGCCGTGCGCGGCTACACCCCCGGTGCCGCCACCTCGTCCCTCCTCGTCGTCCCGTTCACCCTCTGGGCCCGCCGGCGGCTGCGCCGCGCCGGCGTGCTGCGGCCCGCGCGTCCGCGTGACCTGGTCCTCGGGCTCGGGCTCGCGGGCGCGGCGACGGCGGCGGCGCACGGGGTGGCGCGGCGGGTGACGGGCCGGTGGCCGGGGCCGCCGCCCGGGCGGCCGGCGGGCGTGCGCCGGGTGGGTGCATGCCGGGTGGGTGCACGCCGGGCGGGCGCGGTCACTTGAGGGCGGCCGCCACGATCCGCTCGGCGACCGGGTTCATCGACTCGCCCTTGGCGTCGGTGGAGGTGACCGAGTAGACGAGGGTCCGCCTGAGGTCGCGGGAGGCGGCGATCGCGGTGCTGTAGCCGGGCCGGGCGCCCGTCTTCAGCCAGTAGACGGTGCCCTCGTGCGCGAAACGCTGAAGGCCCGCGCTGTACGTGGCTCCCTCGACGCGCGGGACCCGGAACATCTCCCGCAGCTGCGGCTCGGGCACGATCTCTCCCCGGAACAGCGCCGTGACCAGCCTCTCCAGATCGGCCGTCGTCGAGATCATGTCCCCGGCCGCCCACCGGTCGGCGACGTTCCAGTCGGTGACGTCGACGAACCCCGTGGTGCCGTCCGGCTGCCGCACCGCCTGGTAGCCGCGGTGGTGCGGGCCCCGGATCGCCGGGTCGGCACCGGGGAAGTACGTGTCCTTCATGCCGGCGGGGCCCAGGACGAGACGGGCGGCCTCGGAGGCGTACGTCCGCCCCGTCACCTTCTCGATCAGCAGGCCGAGGATCGTGTAGTTGACGTTCAGGTAGTGCTGCCGCCGGCCCGGGCGGAACTCCGGGCCCTTCGCCACCGCCGACGCCACCACCTGACGGGGCGTCAGCGTGTCGAAACGGTGGGCGTACTGCTCCTCGAAGGTGCCCCCGAAGCCGTCGCCCGGCTGGATGCCGCTGGTGTGGTCGAGCAACTGCCGTACGGTGACCGGCCGGAAGTCGCGGGTGAGCAGTCCGGGCAGGTAGTGCTGCACGGGCCTGCCGAGCTCCACCTTCCCCTCCGCCGCGAGCCGCAGCACGACGGCCGCCGTCACGACCTTCGTCGTCGACCCGGCCCGGAAGCGGGCGTCCGGGTCCGCCGCCAGGCCGCTCACCCGGTCCCGCACGCCCGCACTGCCGCGCCAGGTGCCGTCGGTGCCGCCGACCCGGACGAGCGCCGACGTGGCGGCGGCGTCGGGGAGCCCGGTGAGCGCGGCGCACAGGGCCGCCTCGTCCGGCCCGGCCGTGCGCTGCGGGGCGGCCGGACCGGAGGAGGCTGCGGTCACCGGCGCCGGGGAGGCGAACGCCGGCGCGGCCGGCGACCCGGCGGCCAGGGCGAGGACGAGAGAGGCGGCGAGGACGGAGGATCGGGTGCGCATCGGCTGCTCCACAGGAGGCGGGCGGTGGGAATCGACGGTCATCCTCCGTCCGCCGCCCGCCGTGCGGATCATCGCGGAGGAGGGCCCGGACCCTGAGCGGTCCCCGAGCAAAAGCTCTTGCGGTCAAGCGAGTTGTAGGGGGTGGCCCTTAAGGGCGGGGCCGGCCGACGCACCGTGGCCCCCGTGTGCCGCAGCTCCTACGATGAAGGCCGTCGTCGGGGAGGGGAGACGTGACCCGCAGCAGCACACCGCAGCAGTCCGGGCGCCGGCTGGAGGACAGGATCGCGTGGGCGGTCCGGAACGCGGACGGCGTGGTCGCCATAGGACTGGCCCTGGTCGTGGGTCTGCTCGACCTCCTGGACGACGACCTCGACAACAACATCGTCTCCGGCGCCACCCTGCTCGTCCTGGCCGCGCTGGTCTACGGTTCGCTGACCGAACGGCGGCGCCGCCTGGCGGACATCCGGCAGGCGACCGAGGGGACGGGCCGGGCGATCGAGGACCTGTCCATGGTGCGCAGCCTGTCCGGCCCGGAGATCGCGCGGGCCCACGAGCGGGCCCGCCGGGACACCTCCCGCTGGGTGTTCAAGGGCGGCACCGGCACCTACCTGCGCGCCGTCACCCTCCCCGAGTGCGTGCTGGAGGCCCAGCGGCAGCGCCGCTCCCTCAGCATGAAGATCGACATCGTCAATCCGGCCGACGACCGGGTCTGTGAGGCCTACGCACGGTTCCGGCGCACCTTCGGCTACCGCAACGAGGCCGACGCGTTCGCCGAGTGGACCACCGAGCGCACCCGCAAGGAGGCGTACGCCACCGTGCTCGCCGCCGCCTGGCACCGGCAGCGGCTGGACACCCTGGAGATCGACGTCCACCTGTCCTCGGTGGCGCCGACCCTGCGCTTCGACCTGTCCGACACCTGCCTGATCATCACCCAGGACGACCCGCGCCGGGTGAGCCTGTACGTGGAGCGGGGCCGCCCGCTGTACGACTACTACGTCACCGAGCTGCACCAGAGCCGCGAGCAGGCGGTCAAGCTCGACCTGCGGGAGGCCACCCCGCTGAGCGACGAGCCGACCGTGGACGAGGTCGGACGGCTGATGGACCGGCTGGGTCTGCCGCTGCCGGCGAGTTTCACCGACCGCGATGTCGGCGACATCATCGACAGGGCGCTGCGCGCGGAGGATCCCTACCGCAGGTGAGCGGCGCCCACCGAGCGATATTCCGAGCGACATCTCAGGGGGGAGAGGCGCGATGGACTACCCGGCCCTGGAACGGGCCGCACGGCGGCAGGCCGCCGCCGAGGTGATGCGGCACGCCGCATCGGAACTGGAGCAGGTCGCGTCGGGCCGCCGCGACCTGCGCGCGGTGCGTCATCCCCTCGGATTCGTCTGCCTGCCGATCCTGCGGGACGGTCCGCGGGGCGTCTGCGTTCATGTCTTCGGGAGCCTAGGGGTCTCCGGGATATCCGGGATATCCGGGATATCCGGGGTCTCCGGGGTCTCCGGGCCGGTCGAGGCGGCCGGGACGGAAGCCCGGCCCGGCCCGGCGGTTCCCCAGGTCCACTCGCACAGCTGGGACCTGACCAGCACGGTGCTGTACGGGCGCCTGGGCAACCGGCGTATGAGGGTCTACGAGGAGACCGCGCGCCCCACCCACCGGGTGTTCGAGGTGCACAGCGACCCCTCGGGCGTGGACGAACTGCGGCCCACCGCACGGCTGGTGGCCTGCCGGCCCGGCACCGAGCAGACGAGCGTACGCGGCCAGACGTACGCCCTGCCGGCGGGCGTCTTCCACACCACCGTGGTGCCCGGCGACCGCCCCACGGCCACGCTGGTGCTGGGACGGACGCTGCCCGGCCGGGCGGACCTCTCCCTGGGCCCGTTGCAGGCCCCGGGGCACCGCATGGTCCGCCACACGTGCGACGCGACCCAGACCGCCCGGATCGCGCGGGCCGCCCTCAGGAGGATCCATGAGCCCGAACCCGACCCGCCCGCCTGACCCGTCGGCCGGCTACGCCCGCGAGTACCGCACGGCCGTGGACGCCGCCGAGGAGGCCGGGGCGCTGCTGCGGTCGAGGATCCCGGACGGTTTCGCCGCCCGGCCCAAGGGCGGGCACGGCGATGTCGTCACCGACCTGGACCTGATGGCGGAGCGCCTGGCGACGGGCCGGATCCGGGAGCGGTTCCCGCACGACCGGATCCTCGCCGAGGAGACCGGGGAGCACCGCGGCGACGGCGGCGGCAACGGCCGTACCTGGCTGGTGGACCCGCTCGACGGCAGCAACAACGTCGTGATCGGCCTGCCCGTGTACGTCGTGGGCATCGCCCTGTGCGTCGGCGAGGCGCCGGTGGTCGGCGTGGTCCACGACCCGGTGACGGGACGGACCTGGTCGGCGCTGCGCGGCGGCGGCGCGCACGGGCCGCACGGCAGGCTCGCCGGAGGCCGGGGCGGCCGGCCGCTGCCGCCGTCGGGGCCGCTGCTGGCCTGGACCCAGGGGCACGCCGTGCGCCGCGACGACCCGGCGGCGCGCACGCTGCGGCACACCCTGGAGGCCCGGTCCCGGCGGCTGCTCCAGCTGTGGGCGCCGCTGGTGGCCTGGGCCATGCTGGCGCGGGGGGACATCGACGGGTTCGTGGGCTACCGGGCGGAGGGGATCGACCTGCCGGCCGGGGCGCTGCTGGCCCGCGAGGCCGGGGTGGCCGTCCGGCACCTGGACGGCCGCGAGTTCGGCGGCGGCTTCGGCGGGCCGGACACCGAGCGCTCCTTCGTCGCGGGGCGGCCCGAGGTGCTGCCGTACCTGCTGGAGCTGGTGGCGCCCTGCGTCCCCGCGGGCCGTGCGCGGCCGGCTCCCTCCCGCGCCGCACGCCGCTCGTCACCGTGACCGGGCGGCGTGCGGCGCGCGGCGCGGGACACGGTGACCGGGGTGCCGGCCACCGGGGCCGGCCCGTCGCCGTGACCGGGGCGGCCCTCGGGGGCGTACGCCGCGGTTGCCAGGAGCGGTTCGTCGTGGCGGCCGGGGCGCCGGCCGCCGGGGGCGGCACGTCGCGGTGTACGGCGCCCGCTACCGGGTCAGCGCCAGTGCCAGCACCGAAGCCGTCACCGCCGTCACCGCCAGCACCGCGCCGGTCCCCAGCAGCCGGGTGACCGGCACCCGCACCCCGTACGCGTGGCACCGCTCGTACCACAGCAGCGTCGCCAGCGACGCCCACGGCGTCACCACCGGGCCCACGTTGGTGCCGATGAGCAGCGCCAGCAGCTGGTCGTGGTTGGCCAGGGGGACGGCCGCCTCCCCGGCCAGGTAGACGGGGAGGTTGTTCAGGACGTTCGACAGTCCCGCGCCCACCGCCGCCGCCCGGAGCAGGCCCGGCAGGCCGCCGTCCTCGCCGACCGCGGCGGCCAGCAGCTCGTGCAGCCCGTTGGCGTTGACCGTCTCCACCACCAGGAACATGCCGGGCACCATCACCAGCAGCCGCCAGGGCACCAGGGACAGCCGCAGCTCCGACCGGCGGCGCACCGCGAAGGCCGCGACGGCGACGGCCGCCGCCGCCGCGGACGCCATCCACAGCTCCACGTCGGCGACCAGGATCGCGACCAGGAAACCGGCACAGGCCAGCGCGCAGGCCCGGAACAGCACCGGATCGGCGGGCCGGTGCACCGGCGGCGGCGTGTAGCGGTCGCGGCTCCCCGCCCGTACGTCCCCGGCTCCCGCCCGTACGTCTCGTACGCCCTCGGCGCGGGCCGCGCCGGGCCCGCCGGCGGCCGGGGCGCCCGTGTCCGCGCGGCCGGACCCCGGCCGGTCCCGCGCATCCCGCCCGGTGTCCCGACCGGCGTCCTCCGGGCCCTCCCCCCGCCGCCCGCGCCGCCAGAAGAACAGCCACAGGCACGCCATGGTCACCGCGATCGCCGCCAGCTGCGGTGCCCACATGCGGGCGGCCAGGCCCGCCGGGGTCAGCGCGACGCGGTCCGCGGCCAGCAGGTTCGTCAGGTTGGACACCGGCAGCAGCAGGCTCGCCGTGTTGGCCAGCCACACCGTGGTCATCGCCAGCGGCACCGCCGCGATGCCGACCCGGGAGGCGAGCGCCAGCATCACCGGGGTCAGCAGCACGGCGGTGGTGTCCAGGTTCAGGGCGATGGTGGTGACCGAGGCGAAGGCCACGCAGAGCAGGAACAGGGCCGCGTAACTGCCCCGCCCGGCACGGGCCACACGCGCCGCGACCACGTCGAACACCCCGGCCTTGCTGGTCAGTTCGGCCAGCACGATCACCGTGCCGAGGAACGCCAGCAGCGGGGCGATCCGGTGCATCGCGTCGCCGGCCGGCCCGGTCGGCAACAACCCGGAGGCCAGGCAGAGCAATCCCGTCACCAGCAGCCCGATCGCCAGCCGGTCCAGCACATGCAGACGCAGAAAAACACGCACGCTGGGAAGCGTCGCACATCCGTGCGCGGTTCGGGGCGGGTCCGTCACCCCACCGGTACGCCGGGGGGCCTTCCGGCCGGGAACGCGGCCGCAAAACCCGTCTGCACCGAGGGGTGGCAGAGGCATGATGGACCCATGGTGGCTCGACAGAACGCCCCGGGGGACACCGGGCCATGGGACTTCTTCATCAGCTACTCACCGGCCGACGAACGCTGGGCGTCCTGGATCGCCTGGACCCTGGAGGAGGCCGGCTACCGCACCGTCCTGCAGGCCTGGGACTTCGTGCCCGGCACCAACTTCGTCGACTTCATGGACCGCGGGGTCAGCGAGTCCGCCGCCGTCATCGCCGTCCTGTCCCGCAACTACGAACGCTCCCGGTACGGCCGCATGGAGTGGCAGGCCGCCCTGCGCGCCGACCCCGACGCCCCGGAGCGGCGGCTGCTCACCGTGCGCGTCGAGGACATCCCGGTGGAGGGCCTGCTCGCCACCATCACCTACGTCGACCTGGTCCCGGTCGCCGACCCGTCGGCCGCCCGCGACCTGCTCCTCACCCGGGTCCGCCAGGCCCTCGACGGCCGGGCCCGGCCCACGTTGCGTCCCGGCTATCCGGGCGGCGGTGACGGTCCCGCGGCCCCGCCCGCCGGTCCCTCGGTCCCCGTCGCGCCGGCGCCCGGCCGGCCGCTGGGCCGCCCCGGCTGGGCGGGGCGGCGCAGGCCCGCGGCGGCACCGGTCTACCCGCGGGTCGCCGGGGACACGGGGGCGCGCGAGGCGGTCACCGTGCTCCACCTGGCCGGGCCCGCCTTCGGCCGCGGCCAGGACCCGGCCGGGTTACAGGCCGCGATCTGGGGCGACCTGGTCGAACTCACCGACACCGGGGCGCCCGCCCCCGACCTGCTGGTGGTCACCGGCGACCTGACCGCCTCCGGCAGCCCCCGCGAGTTCGAACAGGCCCTGGCCTTCCTCACCGGGCTGCGGGCGCTGCTCGGCCTGGAGCCGCACCGGGTGGCCGTCGTCCCCGGCGGACACGACGTCAACCAGGCCGCCTGCCGCGCCTACTTCAGCACCTGCGAGGCCGACGAGATGCCGCCCCGGCCGCCGTACTGGCCCAAGTGGCGGCACTACGCCCGGCTCTTCCAGGAGCTCTACCAGGGCCTCGACGCGGTCTTCGACAGCGACCAGCCCTGGACCCTGTTCCCCGTGCCCGAACTGCACACCGTCGTCGCGGGCCTGAACTCCTCCATGGCCTACAGCCACCGCCTCGACGACCAGTACGGCATGATCGGCCCCGAGCAGGCCGCCTGGTTCGCGCAGGCGCTGCGCCCGTACGAGACCGAGGGCTGGCTGCGGATCGGCGCCCTGCGCCACCCGCCCGGCGACCCCCGCCACCCCGGTGCCCGCCGCACCGCCGGCGCGCGGGGCACCGCCGCCCCGGACGGCGCGGGCCCGCTGCGCGACACCGACGTGCTGGCCCGGCTGACCGCGCCCCGGCTGCACCTGCTGCTGCACGGCCCGGACGAGCCCGGCGCGGCCCCCGTCCTGGCCACCGCCTCCGGCGAGGTGCCCGTGCTCGGCGCGGCCGGGCCCGGCCGGCACCGGCTGCTGCGCATCGGCCGCGACTCCCTGGCGAGCTGGGACGCCCCCGGCGAGCCGCGGCGCCACCAGGCCGCGTGGCGGCGGGCCCACCGCGCCTTCGGCCCCGGCCCCGACGGGACGGCGGACGCCGCCGGTCCGCACGGCGCCCCGGCCGGCCCCGAGACCCCGGCCGGATCCGCCGCACCGGAGCAGGGGCAGGGGCAGGAACCGGAGCGCGAGCCGCGCGCGGTGCAGTCCCCGGCCGAGGTGCTGCTCGCCCGGGTCGCCGAGGTGTGCCGCACCCGCCACGAGGGCGCCCAGATCCGCCCAGTCGCCGGCCCGGTGCCGCAACTGCTGGTCACCTGGACCGAGTCGGGCTTCGTCCGCCAGCAGCGGGTGGCCGTGCACACCGGCACCCCCACGGCCGACGACATCGAGCGGTTCACGGCCCTCGTCCACGCCGCCGACACCGAGACCGAGGCCGAACTCGTCCACGACGGCCCGCCGCCCGCCCGCGACCTGCGCGACACGGCCCGCCGCAGAGGCGTCCGGGTGCGCAGCTTCACCGAGTTCCAGGGCCTGCTCGACCTGCGGGGCTACGTCGCCGCGCAGAACGAGCGGCTGCGCACCGACCCCCGCTACCCCCCGGACATGTACCTGCCGCAGCGGTACCGGGAGGTGGAGCGCCTCGGCGCCGAGGACCGCGACCACCTGGTCGACGACATGCTCCGGCTGCTCGACTCCGACCAGGGCCGCTTCCTGCTGCTGCTCGGCGACTTCGGGCACGGCAAGACCTTCGCGCTGCGCGAGCTGGCCCGCCGCATCCCCGCCGAACTGCCGCACGTCATCCCGCTGCTGGTGGAGCTGAACGCGCTGGACCGGGCGTACTCCTTCGAGGGGCTGGTCGCCGCCCACCTCGCCGCCCACGGCGTCGACAACATCGACCTGCGCGCCTTCCGCTACATGTTCCAGCAGGGCCGGATCGTACTGCTCTTCGACGGCTTCGACGAACTCGTCAACCAGGTCAGCTACGACCGCGCCGCCGAACGCCTCCAGGTGCTGCTGGACTCCGTCGTGGACAGCGCCAAGATCGTGGTCAGCAGCCGCACCCAGCACTTCCGCTCCCAGGACCAGGTGCTCACCGCGCTCGGCGAACGCGTCGGCCTGCTCCCGCAGCGCCGGGTGCTGTCCGTGCAGGAGTTCACCCCGCAGCAGATCCGCGCCTACCTGGTGAACCGTTACGACGGCGACGAGCGCGCCGCCGACCGCCGGCTGCGGCTGCTGGACGCCATCCCCGACCTGCTCGCCCTGTGCCGCAACCCCCGGCTGCTCGGCTTCGTCGCCGACCTCGACGACGACCAGCTGCGCGCGGTCGCCGGGGCCGGCCGCGCCCTGAGCCCCGCCGGGCTCTACCGGGAGGTCCTCACCGCCTGGCTGCGCTTCGAGGAGCACCGCGCCACCGGCGGCCCCGGCCGGGCGCCCGGGCTCAGCCTCGACCAGCTGTGGAACGCGGTCACCGTGCTCGCCCTGCGCCTGTGGGAGAGCGGCCAGGAGGCGCTGCGGCTGGACGAACTCACCGACGTCGCCGAGACGCTGGCCGGGCTCGCCGACACCCGGCTGTCGGTGCCGCAGACCGCGCACGCCATCGGCTCCGGCAGCCTGCTGGTGCGCAGCGACGACGGCGTGTTCCGGTTCATCCACGGCTCGGTGGTGGAGTGGCTGATCGCCCGGGAGTGCGCCCTCAGGCTCGCCGCCGGCGACACCGCGCTGCTGGCCCGGCGCCAGCTGAGCCGGCTGGCCGTGGAGTTCCTGTGCGACCTCGCCGACCACCGCGCCTGCCAGGAGTGGGCCGAGCGGACGCTGAGCGGCACCGGCCGGGACGGGCACGACCCGGCCGTCCGGGGCGAGGAGGTCGCCCGCGCCAACGCCGTGAAGGTCCTCGCCCGGCTGAGGGTGCCCGCCCACACCGACCTGCGCGGCGCCTCCCTGGCCGGGGAGGACCTGTCCTACCGCGACTTCTCCGGCGTCGACCTCACCCGCGCCGACCTCACCGACGCCCGCCTGGTCGGCGCCAACCTCTCCGGCGCCGTGCTGCGCGGCACCCGGCTGACCGGCGCCCGGCTCGACGGCGCCGACCTGACCGGTGCCGACCTGCGCGGCGCCGACCTGAGGCGGGCCCGGCTGATCCGCACCGACCTGACCGGCGCCCGCGTCGAGGGCGGCCGGTGGCGGCGCGCCGCGCTGATCTCCGCGACCACCACGGAGGAGTTGCCGGCCGCGCCCGAGCTCGCCACGGCGGCGATCGCCCCGGGGATGAGCGTCGACTCCGGCTTCCGGCCCTCCGCGGTCGGCGTGCCCTACGGCTTCGACATGCGCACCAGCCGCCTGCCCGAGCCCATCTCCTACAGCCCCGACGGCGAACTCCTCGCCGTGGGCGGCGAGGACGGCGGCGTCCTGGTCTGCGACGCCGACACCGGCACCCCCCTGCGCACCCTCCAGGGCCACACCGGCCGGGTCTACGCCGTCAAGTTCCGCGAGCGGGTGCTGGCCACCGGCAGCGCCGACGGCACCGTACGGCTGTGGGACCCGGTCTCGGGCCGCTGCCTGCACCGGCTGGAGATCCACCCGGGCGGGGTGTGGCCGGTCGTCCTGAACGCCGACGGCTCCCTGCTGGCCACCGGCGACGCCGACGGCACGGTCACCGTGTGGGACACGGCCTCCGGCACCCCCCTGCACCGGCTGCCCGGTCACGCGGTGCCCGTCTACACGATCGCCTTCGCCCCGGACGACGGCCTCCTCGTCACCGGCGACGCCGCCGCCGCCGTACGCCTGTGGAACCTCGCCGGCGGACGGCCGGCCGGGGACCTGCCGGGCCACCGGGGCGCGGTGTTCCGGGCCCGCTTCTCCCCGGACGGCACCCTGCTGGCCACCGGGGACATGGGCGAGGGACGGGCCGGCACGGTCCGGGTGTGGGATCTCGCCGCCCGCCGGGTGCGGCACGGCTTCACCGGGCACGCGGGCCGGGTGTACACCCTGGACTTCCACCCCGGCGGCCGGTTCCTGGTCAGCGGCGACACCGAGGGGGAGGTGCGGCTGTGGGACCTGGAGCGGGGCGGCTCGGCCGGGCTGCTCGGCGGCTGCCGCGGCGCCGTGTACCAGGTGCTGTTCGACCCCGACGGGTCGCTGCTCGCCGCCGGGGACAGCGCCGGGGTGGTCCGGCTGTGGCGGTTCGGCCCGGAGGCCGGTCCGGTCCCCGACGGCCGGCCCGCCGCCGTCCCGCTGACCCGCCAGCCCACCGAGCACCGCGGCTCGGTGTGGGTGTGCAAGTTCCGCCCGCACGGCGACACGCCCGCCCCGGAGACCGGCTCCCTGCTGGTCACCGGCGGCAACGACGGCGTCGTCCGGCTGTGGGACCCCTCCGCCGGCCAGGGCCGGCGCATCCTGCGGGGCCACGGGCGCCGCATCACCAGCCTGTCCTTCAGCGCCGACGGCTCGATGCTGGCGGCCGGCGGCAACGACGGCGTCGTCCGGCTGTGGCACTCCGTCTCCGGGCGGCGGCTGCGCGAGCTGACCGGGCAGAGCGACCGCCTGGTCTCGGCGGTGTTCAGCCCCGGCGGGCCCCTGCTGGCCACCGCGAGCAGCGACGGCAACATGTACGTGTGGAACGCCGCCACCGGCGAGTACCAGCGGGAGATGGACGTCGAGACCGAACACGTCTGGGCGGAGGCGTTCAGCGCCGACGGTGAGGTGCTGGCCACCGCCAACGACGACGACACGGTCCGGCTGTGGTACCGGGCCACCGGCGCGCACGTCGCCACCCTCGCCGAGCACTACGGCCGGGTCCGCTCGATCGCCTTCCACCGTGACGGCGCCGCCCTGGCCACCGGCTGCGACGACCGCAAGGTACGCGTCTGGGACATGGCCGACGGCCGGCTCACCGAGATCCTCGACGGGCACACCGACCGGGTCTACGCCGTGGCGTTCGCGCCCGACGGCTCCTGGCTGGCCAGCGCCTCCTGGGACGGGCAGGCGGTGATCTGGCGGGACGGCGCCGCCGCGCACCGGCTGACCGGCCACACCGGCCGGCTGTGGACGGCCGCGGCGCACCCGCGGCTGCCCCTGCTCGCGACCGCCGGCGACGACCGGACGGTCCGCCTGTGGGACCCGCACACCGGCGCGGAGAAGGCCGTCCTGACCGGTCACACCGGCCGGGTGCTGGCGGTCGCCTTCAGCCCCGACGGCTCCCTGCTGGCCAGCGGTGGCGAGGACGGCACGGTCCGGCTGTGGAACGTGCCCGCCGACGCCCCGGCCGGCCTGCGCGCCACCCTGGTCGGCATGCCGGAGGGCTGGGCCGCGCTGGCGCCGTCCGGCGGCTACAAGTACGAGGGCGACGTCACCGGCGAGTTCTGGCACGCGATCGGCATGTGCCGCTTCGAGCCGGGCGAACTCGACGGCAATCTGCCGGGCGTGCGGAACGTGCCGCTGGACGATCCGCTGGAGTGAGGCGGGGCCGGAGCGGTCCGGGCGGGGCGGTCGCGCTTCCTCGTGTGGCCGCCCTGCCCGGTCCCGCGCCACCGATGGCGTACGCCGCGCCCGGGACGAATCGGGGGACAGGGACGAACCGGCGAACAGGGACGGGCCGGGACGAGCCGGAGAACAGGAACGGACCGGGACGAACCGGAGAACGGGGACGGGTCGGGATGAGCCGGATAACAGGGACTAACCGCGCTCGCGCAGCGCGCACAGCGTGTCGATGCGGTTCGTCGTGATCGAGTCGACGCCGGCGGCCAGGAGCCGGCGCATCGAGCGGCGGGTGTCGGGCGTCCACACCGACAGCAGGTGGCCGCCGCGGTGGACACGCTCGGCCAGGGCACGGTCCACCAGGGAGAAGCGGTAGTTGAGCCAGCGCGGCCGGACCGCCTCCAGCAGGGCCGGCCGCGGCGGCGCCAGCGTCGTCCACGTCAGGGCGATCTCGGCTGCCGGGTCGGCGGCGCGGACGGCGAGCATGGTGCGGGCACCGGCGCAGTAGTACACGCGGTCCTGCGCGCCGCACTCCCGGACGGCGTCCACGATCCGGCGCACCGCCCGCGGGCCCGGGGCGCCGGGCAGGTCCAGCATCACCCGGCTCCCGTCCGTCGCGGCCAGGGCCTGCGCCAGCGTCGGCACCCGGCCGCCGGTCAGGTCGCGCACCTCGGCCGCCGTCAGGGAGGACAGCGGACGGTCCTGTTCCCACAGCCGTTTCAGCGTCTCGTCGTGCAGCAGCACGGGGACGCCGTCGCGGGTGAGGCGTACGTCGGTCTCCACCGCGTCCGCGCCCAGGCGGAGCGCGGAGCGCAGCGAGTCGAGGGTGTTCTCGCGGACGCGGTAGGGGTCGCCGCGGTGGGCCACGGCCGTCACGGTGTGCATGCGGGCCATTGTGGCGGGACGCGGCGGGCCCTTCGCCCGGCGGGGTTCGGGGCCCTTTGCCCGGCAGGGTTCGGGACCCTCCGTCCGGCGGGGTTCGGGGCCCTTCGCCCGACGGGGCTCGGGACGGCCTTGCCCGGCGGGGTTCAGGAGGCGAGCCACCGGGCGGTGTACGCGTCGATCTCGTCCGTGAGGGCGGCCTTGCCCGCCGCGTCGAGGAAGGACGCCTCGACGGCGTTCTTCGCCAGCTCGGCCAGGCCCCGCTCGTCGAGGTCCAGCAGCCGGGCGGCGACCGCGTACTCGTTGTTCAGGTCGGTGCCGAACATCGGCGGGTCGTCGGAGTTGATCGTCACCAGGACCCCGGCGCGCGTGAACTCCTTGACCGGGTGCTCGTCGAGGGTGCGGACCGCGCGGGTGGCGATGTTCGAGGTGGGGCACACCTCCAGCGGGATCCGGTGCTCGGCGAGGTGCGCCAGCAGCTTCGGGTCCCGCGCGGAACTGGTGCCGTGGCCGATGCGTTCGGCCCGCAGGTGGGTGAGCGCGTCCCACACCGTCTCGGGTCCGGTGGTCTCCCCGGCGTGCGGTACCGAGTGCAGTCCGGCGGCGACGGCCTGGTCGAAGTACGGCTCGAACTGGGGGCGCGGCACGCCGATCTCGGGTCCGCCCAGCCCGAAGGAGACCAGGCCCTCCGGGCGCAGCCGGTCGTCGGTGGCCAGCCGCGTGGTCACCTCGGCGGACTCCAGGCCGGCCTCGCCGGGGATGTCGAAGCACCAGCGCAGGACGGTCCCGAAGTCGGCCTCGGCCGCCTTGCGGGCGTCCTCGATGGCGTCCATGAAGGCGCGCTCGTCGATGCCGCGCCGGACGGAGGAGTACGGGGTGACGGTCAGCTCGGCGTAGCGGATGTGCTGCCGGGCCATGTCCCGGGCCACCTCGTACGTCAGCAGGCGGACGTCCTCCGGGGTGCGGATGAGGTCGACGACGGACAGGTACACCTGGATGAAGTGGGCGAAGTCCGTGAAGGTGAAGTAGTCGGCCAGTGCCTCGGGGTCGGCGGGGACCCGGGAGTCGCGGTGGCGGGCGGCCAGTTCCGCGACGATCCGGGGGGAGGCGGAGCCGACGTGGTGCACGTGCAGTTCGGCCTTGGGCAGCTGGGCGATGAAGGAGTGCAGGTCACGAGGGACGCGCGCGTCGACGAGACGGTCGGTCAAGGTTCCTCCCCGGGAGCGGCGTCCTGGGCCGGCCGGTCGGGCTGGGGGACGCGGGTGATCGGCTGATCGATGGGTCGGGGATCATCGTAGGCCGGTCCCGCGCCGCACGGGGCGGGCCGTAGCATGGCGGAACGATCGACTCAGGGGGACGCGACATGACGGACGCAATACAGCCGGGCGGGGATTCCGCAGGCGGTCACGACCCGTGGGCGCCCCCCGAGAGCAGGACGCCGCCGGCCAAGGGTCCCGAGCCCGCCGGCGGACCGCACGGACAGCAGCCGCCGTCCGTGCACGACCAGGCCACGATGGCCTCGGTGCCGGCCTCCGGGTACGGCGCCCCCGGCTCCACCCCGCCCGCCGGGTCCCCCGCTCCGGGAGAGGCGGCCGCGTACGGCGGCGGAGCCTTCGCCGTGCCGCCTCCGCCCGTCGCGCCCACCGGCCCGGGCGCCCCCGGCGGCTACGGCTACCCGGCGCCGCCCCAGGGCTACGGCTGGCCCGGTGCGCCGATGCCCCCGCAGAACGGCATGGGCACCGCGGCGATGGTGCTGGGCATCCTCTCCTGCTGCCTGTTCTGCCTGTACGGCGTGGTCTCCGTGGTGCTCGGCATCCTCGCCGTGGTCTTCGGCATCAAGGGACGCCGCAAGGCCGAACGCGGCGAGGCCGCCAACCACGGCCAGGCGGTGGCCGGTCTGATCACGGGCGTCATCGGCATCGTCCTCGGCCTCGCCGTGATCGTCCTGCTCGTCATCGGGATCACCTTCGCCATCAACGAGGAGCAGGAGTCCGACCCTTACTACGGCGCCGCCCACCCGGGGCCGGTGGCCGCGGTGACGAACCGCTGACCCCTTCCCGCCGTCTCCCCCCTCCGCTCCTGTCCCAACGGGGCCCCGTCGGGGAGGAGAAGGCGACTACGATGCCCAGACATCAACGAGGGGAGAGCACTTCATGTCCCACGCCCAACCCGGACCCGATGGGTTCGGGCCGCCGCCGTCCCAGCCGCCGCAGCCGGCCGGCGGCTACGCGTACCCGCAGTCCGCTCCGGCTGCCCCGGGGTACGGCTACCCGAGCCAGGACCAGCCCTACCCGGTGACGCCGGCGGCTCCGCCGGCCTATCCGCAGGCGCCCGGCTATGTCATGGCGGCACAGCCGAGCAACGGCATGGGCACCACCGGACTGGTGCTCGGCATCATCGGTGTGGTGTGCAGCATCACCTTCTTCCTCTGGTTCTTCGGCGTCATCCTGGGCATCCTCGGGATCATCTTCGGCGCCATCGGCCGGAGCAAGGCCAACCGGGGCGAGGCCACCAACAAGGGCGCGGCGACCGCCGGACTCGTCTGCGGCATCGTGGCCACCGTGATCCTGCCGCTGCTGGGATTCCTGCTGTTCGCGAGCCTCATGAGCAGCGTCTGAGACGGACTGGGACGGGCTGAGACGGACTGGGACGGTCGGGGACCGTCCGGGTCCGCGGCGCGGACGAGCGGTTCTGCGGACGAGCGGTTCCGCAGGAGGGGGCCGGCCCGGGGGGCCGGCCCCCTTCAGTTCGCCCGCAGCCGTGCCCGCGCCTCCATCAGCGCGAACCCGAGCAGATTCAGCCCCCGCCACCGCCGCGGATCCGTCGCCGCCTCGTCGTCCGCCGCCAGACCGATGCCCCACACCCGGTCCACCGGGCTCGCCTCCACCAATATCCGCTCGCCGGTGTTGAGCAGGAACTCCCGCAGACCGGCATGGGCGGCGAACTTGTGGACGCTGCCCTCGACGACGATCCCGAACCGCTCCCGCTCCCAGACGGCCTCGTCGAAACCGCGCACCAGCCGCCCCGCCTTCTTGGCCTGGGCGGGATGCTCCGCCGCCAGCACCCGCGCCTCGGCCTCCGCGTCCCCGAAGAGCCGCGCCTTGGCCGCCATCATCCAGTGCTCCGCGGTCGCGTACTCCACCCCGTCCACGGTGAACGGCGACGGCCACCACTGGCTCAGACAGCCCGGACCGATCCGGCCGTCCGGCCACGGCCGGTGTCCCCAGAAGCAGAGGTACTTGATCCGCGCCCCCGCGCGGACCCGGTCGGCCAGGGCTTCCCGCGAGCGGACCGCCTCCGTGGTCTCTTCCCCCGCCTCCGTGGTCTCTTCCCCCGCCTCCGTGGTGTCTTCCACAACTCCCGTGGTCTCTTCCACAGCCCCCGTGATCTCTTCCATGCACGCGAGTCTGGCACGCGCCACTGACACTCCGTCCGCCCTTGTGACCTGCGACTCGACACCTGGTCGACAGATTCCGTCGCGTAACCAAAAGGCAACAACGGAATCACTTGTTGGAGGCCAAGCGCTCTGTCAGGATCGGCACCCACATCAAGCCTGAGCCACGCCGACGCCCCACGGCAGGCGCCTCTTCGAGGGCGGCCCTCAGGCACACGGGCCTTCGAGGACAGTCCCGACGGTCACACGGAGGAGAGCCACATGCACCACCCGGGCAACGACACCCCGGACCGCTTCCCGGCCGAAGAGCGCTTCGCGGACGGGGCGCAGTACATCGCGGGCCGCCTGGCCGAGGGGACGTCCGGCCGGACGCACACGGTCGTCGACCCGGCGACCGGCGAGAGCGTCCTCACCTACGCGCTGGCCGGCCGCGACGACGTCGACGCGGCCGTCGCCGCCGCGCGGGAGGCGTTCCCCGGCTGGGCCGGCGCCACCCCGGGCGAGCGGTCGGACGCGCTGCACCGTTTCGCCGCCGTCCTCGCCGGCCGGGCCGAGGAGTTCGCCCGCGCCGAGTCCCTCCAGTGCGGCAAGCCGCTGAAGCTGAGCCGCGAGTTCGACGTGCCGGGCACGGTCGACAACACCGCCTTCTTCGCCGGTGCCGCCCGCCACCTCCAGGGACAGTCGGCGGGCGAGTACTCCGGCGACCACACCTCCTACGTCCGCCGCGAGCCGATCGGCGTCGTCGGCTCCATCGCGCCCTGGAACTACCCGCTCCAGATGGCCGCCTGGAAGATCCTCCCGGCGATCGCCGCGGGCAACACCATCGTGCTCAAGCCCGCCGAGATCACCCCGCTGACCTCGCTGCTGTTCGCCCAGGCGGCGACGGAGGCCGGCATCCCCGACGGCGTCGTCAACATCGTCACCGGCACCGGCAAGGAGGCCGGCGAGCACCTCGTCGGCCACCCGGACGTGGCCATGACCTCCTTCACCGGCTCCACCGCCGTCGGCAAGCGCGTCGCCGAGGTCGCCACCGCCTCCGTCAAGCGCCTCCACCTGGAGCTGGGCGGCAAGGCGCCGTTCGTCGTCTTCGACGACGCCGACCTCGACGCCGCCGTCCACGGCGCGGTCGCGGGCGCGCTGATCAACACCGGCCAGGACTGCACGGCCGCCACGCGCGCCTACGTCCAGCGGCCCCTGTACGAGGCGTTCGTCGAGCGGACGGCCGCCCTGATGGAGACCGTCCGCCTCGGCGACCCGTTCGCGCCGGGCACCGACCTCGGCCCACTGGTCTCGCACGCCCAGCGCGACCGCGTCGCCGCCTTCGTCGACCGGGCCCGCTCCTACGCGCGCGTGGTGACCGGCGGCGAGGCCCCGCAGGGCGAGCTGAAGAACGGCGCCTACTACCGGCCCACCCTGATCGCCGGCGCCGCCCAGGACAGCGAGGTCGTCCAGGCGGAGATCTTCGGCCCGGTGCTGGTCGTGCTGCCCTTCGACACCGACGACGAGGGCATCCGGCTCGCCGACGACACCCCCTACGGGCTCGCCGCCTCCGCCTGGACCCGGGACGTGTACCGGGCGAACCGCGCCACCCGCGAGATCAAGGCGGGCTGCGTGTGGGTCAACGACCACATCCCGATCATCAGCGAGATGCCGCACGGCGGCTACAAGGCGTCCGGCTTCGGCAAGGACATGTCCGCCTACTCCTTCGAGGAGTACACCCAGCTCAAGCACGTCATGTTCGACAACACGGCGGTGGTCCGCAAGGACTGGCACCGCACGATCTTCGGGGACCGATAGCCAGCTCGCAGGCCGCCGACCACGGCCGACCCCACCCGAAAGGGCACCACGCGCATGGAGCAGTACGAGCCCGAGCGCCTCTCCGCGGTCCAGGTGGCCGCCATGCGGCGCAGCCTCCGCACCGGCCGGGCCTCCCTGACCCGCCGTTCGCTGCTGCGCGCCTCCGCCGGCGGCGTGCTCGCGGCGGGCGGCCTCGGGGCGCTGAGCGCCTGCGGCATCCCCCCGGCGGGCAGGACGCAGGGCGGCGTCGCGGCGGAGGACCACTCGGCGAAGGAGAAGGAGATCGCCTTCTCCAACTGGACCGAGTACATGGACGTCGACGACAGCGGCAAGCGGCACCCGACGCTGGAGGCGTTCACCGAGCGCACCGGCATCAAGGTCACGTACACCGAGGACATCAACGACAACAACGAGTTCTTCGGCAAGATCAAGCCGCAGCTCGCCGCGGGCCAGGAGACCGGCCGCGACCTGATCGTCCTCACCGACTGGCTGGCCGGCCGCCTGATCCGCCTGGGCTGGGTCCAGAAACTCGACCCGGCCCACCTGCCGCACGCCTTCGCCAACCTCTCACCGCAGTTCCGCGACCCCGACTGGGACCCGGGCCGCGCCTACTCCTACCCCTGGCAGGGCATATCGGCGGTCATCGCCTACAACAAGAAGGCGCTGGACGGCATCGAGGTGACGTCCGTCTCCGACCTGCTCGACAACCCCCGGCTCAAGGGGCGCGTCGGCTTCCTGACGGAGATGCGCGACACCGTCGGCATGACCCTGCTCGACATGGGCAAGGACCCGGGGAAGTTCACCGACGACGACTACGACGCGGCCATCGCCCGCCTCCAGCGCGCCGTCGACAAGGGACAGATCCGCCGCTTCACCGGCAACGACTACACCTCCGACCTCAGCAAGGGCGACTTCGCCGCCTGCCTGGCCTGGGCCGGCGACGTGGTCCAGCTCAAGGCGGACAACCCGGACATCGACTTCGTCATCCCCGACAGCGGCTACATCACCTCCAGCGACAACCTGCTGATCCCCGACAAGGCCCGGCACAAGACCAACGCCGAACGGCTCATCGACTACTACTACGAGCCGCAGGCCGCCGCCCGGCTCGCCGCCTACATCAACTACGTCTGTCCCGTCGACGGCGTGAAGGAAGAGCTTGCGAAGATCGACCGGGATGCGGCGGACAACCCGCTGATCATCCCCGACAAGGCCATGCAGGCCCGGTCCCGTTCCTTCCGCTCGCTGAGTTCGAAGGAAGAGACGGCCTACGAAACGAAGTTCGCGAAGCTCACTGGGGCGTGACGACGATGAAGACGACAGACACGGCCGCCGCCGTGCAGACCGGTGGCGACGTCCGCCTGACCGGCATCAGCAAGACCTACGGCTCCTTCACCGCCGTACACCCGCTCGACCTGACCGTGCCGCAGGGCTCCTTCTTCGCCCTGCTCGGCGCCTCCGGCTGCGGCAAGACCACCACCCTGCGCATGATCGCCGGCCTGGAGGAGCCCACCACCGGCACCGTGTCGCTGGGCGACCAGGACGTCACCCACCTGCCGCCCTACAAGCGGCCGGTGAACACCGTCTTCCAGTCCTACGCCCTCTTCCCGCACCTGGACATCTTCGAGAACGTCGCCTTCGGCCTGCGCCGCCGCGGCATCAAGAGCGTGAAGAAGCAGGTCGAGGAGATGCTCGACCTGGTGCAGCTGGGCGAGCAGGCCCGCAAGAAGCCGCACCAGCTCTCCGGCGGCCAGCAGCAGCGCGTCGCGGTCGCCCGCGCCCTGATCAACCACCCCAAGGTGCTGCTGCTGGACGAGCCGCTGGGCGCCCTGGACCTGAAGCTGCGCCGCCAGATGCAGCTGGAGCTCAAGCGCATCCAGACCGAGGTCGGCATCACCTTCGTGCACGTCACGCACGACCAGGAGGAGGCCATGACGATGGCCGACACGGTCGCCGTGATGAACGGGGGGCGGGTGGAGCAGCTCGGCGCGCCCGCCGACCTGTACGAGAACCCGCGCACCACCTTCGTCGCCAACTTCCTCGGCACCTCCAACTTCATCGAGGCCGAGGTCGACTCCCGCAGCGGCGACGACGTCGTCCTGACGGCGTGCGGCGACAAGCTGGTCCTGCCCGCGGCCCGGTGCTCCGCGCCCACGGCGCCCGGCGGCAAGGTGCTGGCCGGCGTCCGCCCGGAGAAGATCTCGCTGACGCACGCCGACGACGCCGGCTCCCTGCCCGCGGGCCGCAACCGCCTCACCGGGAAGATCGCCGAGGCCAGCTTCATCGGCGTCTCCACGCAGTACGTCGTCGACAGCCCCGCCTGCCCGCACTTCTCCGTCTACGTCCAGAACGTCGACCGCGACGCCCGCCTGGTGCCCGGCGCCGACGTCGTCGTGCACTGGAGCCCGGCGCACACCTTCGGCCTGGACGCCGCCCAGGACGCCGAGGCCGGCGTGGAAGAGGCCGCCTGATGACCAGCACCACGCTCACCGAGGCGCCACCACCGCTCAACCCGGCCGCACCGGAGCGGAAACCCCCGCGCAGGCGGGGCCGCCTCACGCCGTACTGGCTGCTGCTGCCCGGCATCCTGTGGCTGGTCGTCTTCTTCGCGCTGCCGATGGTCTACCAGGCGTCCACGTCCGTGCAGACGGGCTCCCTGGAGCAGGGCTACAAGGTCACCTGGCACTTCGCCACCTACTGGGACGCCCTCTCCGCGTACTGGCCGCAGTTCCTGCGCTCGGTGGCCTACGCCGCCGCCGCGACCGTGCTGTGCCTGCTGCTCGGCTACCCGCTCGCCTATCTGATCGCGTTCCGCGCGGGCCGCTGGCGCAACCTGATCATGATTCTGGTGATCGCGCCGTTCTTCACCAGCTTCCTGATCCGCACCCTGGCCTGGAAGACGATCCTCGCCGACGGCGGCCCGGTCGTCGGCGCCCTGGACGCGCTGCACGTCCTGGACGTCACCAGCTGGCTCGGCTGGACGTCCGGCGACCGCGTGCTGGCCACGCCGCTGGCGGTGGTGTGCGGTCTGACGTACAACTTCCTGCCGTTCATGATCCTTCCGCTGTACACCTCCCTGGAGCGGATCGACCCGCGCCTGCACGAGGCCTCCGGCGACCTGTACGCCCGGCCCTTCACCACCTTCCGCAAGGTCACCTTCCCGCTGTCGATGCCGGGCGTCGTCTCCGGCACGCTGCTGACCTTCATCCCGGCCGCCGGCGACTACGTCAACGCCGACCTGCTCGGCTCCACCGACACCCGTATGGTCGGCAACGTCATCCAGACCCAGTTCCTGCGGGTCCTCGACTATCCGACGGCCGCGGCGCTCTCCTTCATCCTGATGGCCG
The DNA here is from genome assembly GCF_040628835.1 of Streptomyces sp. NPDC006134. NCBI lineage: Bacteria > Bacillati > Actinomycetota > Actinomycetes > Kitasatosporales > Streptomycetaceae > Streptomyces > Streptomyces sp. NPDC006134. Next base: position 30,955 of record NZ_JBEXTV010000032.1, read on the forward strand.
CGATCCTCGTCATGGTCACCGTCTACATCCGCAGGTCCGGCACGGAGGATCTCGTCTAAATGACCTTCGTCAACTGGCTCAAGCGCAATCTGGTCGTCCTCGCCGGACTGCTGACGCTCGCCTATCTGCTGCTGCCGAACATCATCGTCACGGTGTTCTCCTTCAACAAACCGAAGGGCCGTTTCAATTACGAGTGGCAGCAGTTCTCCGCGGACGCCTGGAAGGACCCGTGCGGGGTCGCCGGCCTGTGCGGCTCGCTCTCCCTCAGCCTCCAGATCGCCTTCTGGGCGACGCTGGGCGCCACCGCGCTGGGCACGATGATCGCCTTCGCGCTGGTCCGCTACCGGTTCCGCGCGCGGGGCGCGGTCAGCTCGCTGCTCTTCCTGCCGATGGCGATGCCGGAGGTGGTGATGGCGGCCTCGCTGCTCACCCTCTTCCTCAACATGGGCGCCCGGCTGGGCTTCTGGACCGTCCTCATCGCCCACATCATGTTCTGCCTGAGCTTCGTCGTCACCGCCGTCAAGGCGCGCGTGATGTCGATGGACCCGCGGCTGGAGCAGGCGGCGCAGGACCTGTACGCCGGCCCGTTCCAGACGTTCCTGCGGGTCACCCTGCCGATCGCCGCCCCCGGCATCGCGGCGGGCGCGCTGCTCGCCTTCGCGCTCTCCTTCGACGATTTCATCATCACCAATTTCAACGCGGGCTCGACCGTCACCTTCCCCATGTTCGTATGGGGCTCCGCCCAGCGCGGAACACCCGTACAGATCAACGTCATCGGAACGGCCATGTTCGTCATCGCCGTACTGTTCGTCCTCATCTCCATGCTCATCAGCAATCGCCGCACCAAGCACAAGGCGTAGAACCCCTGTAGGGAGTTGAAATCATGGCCCCGAGCGCCATGACCCGCTGGACGAAATCCCTTTCCGAAGCCCAGCCGGTCCCGTACTGGCTGGACGACCCCGGCAGGCCCCGCCCCGAGCCCGCCCTCACCGGCACCGAGAGCTGCGACCTGCTGGTCGTCGGCGGCGGCTACAGCGGACTGTGGACCGCGCTCATCGCCAAGGAACGCGACCCGGGGCGGGACGTGGTGCTGCTGGAGGGCCGCGAGGTGGGCTGGGCCGCCTCGGGCCGCAACGGCGGCTTCTGCGCCGCCTCCCTCACCCACGGCCTGCCCAACGGGCTCACCCGCTGGCCGGACGAGATCCACAAGCTGGAGGAGCTGGGCGCCCGCAACCTCGACGAGATCGAGCGCGCGGTCGCCCGCCACTCCCTCGACTGCGACTTCGAACGCACCGGCGAGATCGACGTGGCGACCGAGCCCTACCAGGCCCGGGAGCTGAAGGAGTTCCACGAGGAGCTCCTCCGCCGGGGCCTGGCCGAGGGCATCGAGTACCTGGACGCCGACGCGGTGCGCGAGCAGGTGGACTCCCCGACCTTCCGGGCGGGCCTGTACGACCGCCGCGGCGTGGCCATGCTGAACCCCGCCAAGCTCGCCTGGGGCCTGAAGCGGGCCTGCCTCGGCCTCGGCGTCCGCATCCACGAGCACACCCCCGCCCTGACGCTGCGGCCGTACGGCGCCGGCATGTCCGTGCGCACCCCCTACGGAGCCGTCCGCGCCCGCCACGTCGCCCTCGGCACCAACATCTTCCCCAGCCTGGTCAAACGGGTCCGCGCCTACACCGTCCCGGTCTACGACTACGCCCTGATGACCGAGCCGCTCACCGCGGACCAGCTCGCCTCGGTCGGCTGGAAGAACCGCCAGGGCCTGGGCGACAGCGCCAACCAGTTCCACTACTTCCGCCTGTCCGCCGACAACCGCATCCTGTGGGGCGGCTACGACGCGGTCTACCCCTACGGCGGCCGGGTGCGCGCCGAGTACGACGACCGCCCGGAGACCTACGCCAAGCTCGCCGACCACTTCTTCACCTGCTTCCCGCAGCTGGAGGGCGTCCGCTTCACGCACGCCTGGGGCGGCGCCATCGACACCTGCTCCCGCTTCTCGGCGTTCTTCGGCACCGCCCACCAGGGGAAGGTCGCCTACGCGGCCGGATACACGGGCCTGGGCGTGGGCGCCACCCGGTTCGGCGCCGAGGTGATGCTGGACCTGCTGGCGGGGGAGCGCACCGAGCGCACCGAGCTGGAGATGGTCCGCAAGAAGCCGCTGCCGTTCCCGCCGGAGCCCTTCGCCTGGACCGGCATCGCGCTGACCAAGTGGTCCCTGGCCCGCGCCGACGCGCACGACGGGCGGCGCAACCTGTGGCTGCGGACGATGGACCGGCTGGGGCTGGGCTTCGACAGCTGAGCGGCGTACCCGCGCGGCGCGGACGCGGACTGTGATCCGGTTCACTCCCACGAGTCGCCCGAACCCGCGTAACGCCTGACGGGAGACCTCCCTCTCCCTCGTGACGCACCCGCGTCCACGAGCGAAAGGGAGGTCTCCTCATGTCCGGGACGACAACGGCGGCCGGGTGGCTGGCATCCGCCGCACCGGATCCCGAGGCGTGCCGCCGGGCGTGGGAGCGCGATCCGCACGGGATCGCGCTGCTGCCCGCCGGCCGGGCCTGGGACGTGCTCATCCTGCCGGGCCGGCTCGGCCACCCCACCCTCGGCGTCCTGACCCGCCTCCTGGAGCGGCCCGGGCCCGTGCTCGCCGGCCTCGGCGACGCGCGCACCGGCTTCTTCGTGCCGCCGGGCACCGCGGCCCACTGGCTGGGCACCGGCGTCCGCGCGGCCGGGGCCGGCGCCTGGATCGCCGTACCGCACCCGGAACGGGCGGCGTCCGGCTCCGTCCGCTGGCTGGTCCCGCCGGACGGCTCCGGCACGCTCACCGACCCGGCCCTGCTGGAACTGGCGATGCACGAGGCGGCGGCGGGCCGGGCGCCGGACGGGGCCGGGCGGTGACTCATGAGCCGACCGGGCGGCGACCCACGAGCGGGCCCGGCCCCTCCGGTAGGGCGGCCGGTACGGCGACCGGGCTCCCGTCGGGCGCCCGTGCAGCCGGCGCGGGACCGGCCGGGTGCCTCCCGGGCCGGTGTGTGGTGGTGGTCGCCCGGAGGGTTCCGGGCCGGTGCGTGGCGACGGTCACCCAGGGGGTTCCGGGCCGGTCCGCGGGGACGACGGTCCGGAGGGCTCCGGGACGGTCACCCCGGGGATTCCGGTTGCCGGGACCGGCGCCGGCCGCCCCGCCCGGCGGCCACCCGCAGGCAGACGAGCAGCACCGTCCCCAGGCACCAGCTCGCCACCACGTCCAGCGGCCAGTGGTAACCCCGGCGCACCAGCCCGAACGAGACGCCGAGGACGAGGAGGGCACCGGCCGCGACCAGCGTGCGGCGCACGGCGGCCGAGCGGAGCCAGGGAAGCAGGAGCAGAACGGCCCCGCCGTACGCGACGACGGCGGTGGCGGTGTGACCGGACGGGAAGTAGCCGACGGCCGGCGGCACGACCGGCGTGCCCGGGCGGGCGGTCCACTCCTTCAGCGGGACGACCAGCAGCGGCACCAGCGCCATCGCCGCGGCACCGGCGAGCGGCGGCAGCCACCAGCGGCCCGCCCCCGCGGCCCGGCCGCGCCACGCGACGCAGGCCAGCGCGGCGGCGAGGACGGGCAGGGCCACCTGGACGTTGCCGAGGTCGGCGAGGAGTTCGGAGAAACCGTCCGGACGGGCCAGCGCCCGGCTGAGGCGCTCGTCGGCGCGCACCAGCGGGCCGTCGGCGACGACCTGCCAGGTGATCAGCGCGAAGAGGAGCGCGGGCAGCCCGAGCAGGAGGAGAAGAGGAAGAGGAAAGGGAAGCGGAAGGGAGAAAGGGGAAGTCGGCCGCCCGGGAACAGGGGGGGAGGTTCCGGGACGGCCGACGGGACCGGAACGTCGCACGCCCCGGGGGGTCTGGGGCGGGCGACCGTCCGATCGGTGAGGAGACCCGGAGCTGGAAGCTCCGGTTGTGTGCGCGAAGGCACGACCAGATCGAAGCTGGGGAGGCCCGGATCTGGTGTCGCCCGCGGTCTCCCGCGGGCGGGGTGTATCTCTCATCTGCGTAGAACCTACGACAGGGAGGGGGCGGAGGACAGGGCGATCGTCGTCCTGCCATCCACCCCCCACACGTTCTTCACACGCCCTGCCGCCAGCCGCATCAGACGTGCGATGTCCTCGCTCGGATGCGCGGGCGGACGGGCGTGCGAAGACGGGATCAGATGCCCGCGAACGCCTGCTCGATGATGTCGAGGCCCTCGTTCAGCAGGTCCTCGCCGATGACCAGCGGCGGCAGGAAGCGCAGCACGTTGCCGTAGGTGCCGCAGGTCAGGACCAGCAGGCCCTCGGCGTGGCAGGCCTTGGCCAGCGCGCCGGCCGCCTCGGGGTTCGGCTCCTTGGTGGCGCGGTCCTTGACCAGCTCGATGGCGATCATGGCGCCCCGGCCGCGGACGTCACCGATGACGTCGAACTTCTCGGCCATGGCGGTGAGGCGCGACTTCATGATCGCCTCGATGTTCTTCGCCTTGGCGTTGAGGTCGAGCTCCTTCATCGTCTCGATCGCGCCCAGCGCACCGGCGCAGGCGACCGGGTTGCCGCCGTAGGTGCCGCCGAGGCCGCCCGCGTGCGCGGCGTCCATGATCTCGGCGCGGCCGGTGACGGCGGCGAGCGGCAGACCGCCCGCGATGCCCTTGGCCGTGGTGATCAGGTCCGGGACGATGCCCTCGTCCTCGCAGGCGAACCACTGGCCGGTGCGGCAGAAGCCGGACTGGATCTCGTCGGCGACGAAGACGATGCCGTTGTCCGAGGCGAACTGGCGGATCGCGGGCAGGAAGCCCTTGGCCGGCTCGATGAAGCCGCCCTCGCCGAGCACCGGCTCGATGATGATGGCGGCCACGTTCTCCGCGCCGACCTGCTTGGTGATCTGGTCGATGGCCTGCTTCGCGGCCTCGGGGCCGCAGTTGTCCGGACCGGTCGGCCAGCGGTAGGCGTAGGCGACCGGGACGCGGTAGACCTCGGGCGCGAACGGGCCGAAGCCGTGCTTGTACGGCATGTTCTTCGCCGTCAGCGCCATCGTGAGGTTGGTGCGGCCGTGGTAGCCGTGGTCGAAGACGACGACGGCCTGGCGCTTGGTGTAGGCGCGGGCGATCTTGACGGCGTTCTCGACGGCCTCGGCGCCGCTGTTGAACAGGGCCGACTTCTTGGCGTGGTCGCCCGGGGTCAGCTCGGCCAGCGCCTCGGCGACGGCGACGTAGCCCTCGTACGGCGTGACCATGAAACAGGTGTGGGTGAAGTCGGCGAGCTGCGCGGACGCCTTGCGCACGACGGCCTCGGCGGAGGCGCCGACGGAGGTCACGGCGATGCCGGAGCCGAAGTCGATCAGACGGTTGCCGTCGACGTCCTCGATGATGCCGCCGCCCGCGCGCGTGACGAAGACCGGCAGCGTGGAGCCCACGCCCTGCGCGACCGCGGCGAGACGGCGGGCCTGCAGCTCCTGCGACTTCGGGCCGGGGATGGCGGTGGCGACGCGGCGCTCCTGCGGAAGTGCGGTCATGCGGGGCTCCTGGGGGTGTTACGGACGCTTTCCTTCTTTTCTCGCAGGCTAGGACGGGGACAGGGGGGCGGGCATGCTCCATGTGGGCGTTGTCGGCGGGGCGCCTTGTCCGCAGTGGATATAGAGGTCTGTGCGGCCGGTATCGGACGCCCGGCCGCGTAAGCGGTGAACCGCCCTTGCGGGGGCGTTAGATTGACTCGCTGACGGTGGACGGAACGGCTGGTCAGGGGGCAAGGGCGATGGACGGCGACGGGAACCGTGACGCGCGGGGTACGCATGCGCATCCTGTGCCGCGACCGGCGGGGCCGCCCGAGACACCCGGGATGCCAGGGGCGGACGGGGTACCCGGAGCGCCCGGGATGCCCGCGGTGCCGCCGCGGCCGGTACGCGCACCCGGGACACCCCCGCCTCCGGACGGCTCGGCCTTCCTGGCCTGGCTGCGCACGCCCCGGCCCGAGGCGCCGCCCGGCATCTGGCGGTTCGGGCACCGGCCGCGGCCGGCCGAGGAGCCCGAGCAGGTCCCGGCACGGCAGCTGCTGAGCGGGGCGCTCATCGCCCTCCTGGTGGGCTGGCTGATCTGGTCGCTGCTGTGGAACGGCTACCTCGGCAGCTGGTGGGTGCTGCCCCTGGAACTCTTCACGCCGGACTCCTGGCGCCGGAACAACGACCGCGTCGGCAACGCCGTCCTCTGGTACGGCTACTACACGGTCATCGCCCTCGCCATCCTGCTGTTCACGGCCCGTCTGGGCCGGTGGCCCGAGGTCTGGCGCCGCTACGGCCCGCCCGCCTGGCGCGGGACCGCTCCGGGCGGCGAGCCGCCGCACGCCCCGGGCGAGGACCCCGCCGAGTGGCCCGCCCTGCGCGCCGCCGGGGCCGTGGACGCCGCCGAGCGGCTCGCCTCCGACGCCCGCGCCGGGTTCATGAAGGACGTCGACCACGCCCGGATCACCCGCGCCTGGCAGGGCGTGCACACCGGCCGCCACAGCCTCGCCGCCTTCGCCCAGGCCGTGCTGAAGGACGGCGCCGCCGCCTGCCCGCACCCCTCCGGCGCCCGCGACCTGCCCGCCCGGCAGGCCCCGCACGACCTGGTCACCGGGCAGGTCCGGCTCGGCACCACCGCCGACGACCCCCGCAACCCGTACGCCTACCGCGGCACCGGCCTCGCCCTCGGCCCCGACCTGCTCGGCACCTCCCTGCTCGCCGTCGGACCGGCCGGTTCCGGCAAGACCGGCAGCCTGGTGAGGCCGCTCGCCGAGTCGCTGTGCCTGCACGCGCTCGCCGGGCGCGCCGCGGTCGTCGTGGTCGGCGCGGCGGGCGCGGGGCTCGGCCCGGCCGACGCCTACGACGTCGTCGTACGCATCGGGAACCCGGACTCCGTGTACGACCTGGACCTGTACGGCGGGAGCACCGACCCCGACGAGGCGGCGGCCGTGCTCGCCGAGGCCCTCGTCGGGGACCTCGCCGACCCGCACCCCGGCAGCGACAGCCGCCGCTCCACCACCGTCCTCGCCCAGCTCCTCGGGCCCTTCCGGGCGGTCCACGGCCGCTTCCCCTCCGTACCGGAGCTGCGGCAGCTCCTCGACGGGACGCCCGGCCCGCTGGCCGCGCTGCGCAAGGCGCTCCAGGAGGCCGGGCAGGAGTCCCTGCTGCGGGAGCTGGACGCCCGCGAGCGCCAGATGGCGCACCCGGGCGACGTGGCCGGGGTGCTGGCCGACCGGGTGGCGCTGCTGGACCGGCCCGCCTTCGCCCCCTTCTTCGACACCTCCGGCCGCTCCCGGCCGTTCTCGCTCAAGGCGCTGGACCACCCGGTGCGGGTCCGCATCGACCTGCCCGAACGCGGGCACGCCGACGCCTCCCGGATCCTGGCCCGGCTGGTGCTCGCCCAGTTCACGGCGAGCGTGACGGTACGGGAGGACCGGTCGCTGTTCGCCTGCCTGGTGCTGGACGACGCGAGCGGCGTGGTCACCCCGGAGGCCGTGCGCGGCATCCAGCGGCTGCGGTCGGCCCACGCCGGGGTCGTGCTGACCCTGCGCACCCTGGACGACGTACCGCGTCCGCTGCGCGGCCCGCTGCTCGGCGCCACCGGCTGCCGGATGGCGCTGTCCGGGCTCACCCCCTGGGACGGGCAGGACTTCGCCGAGGTCTGGGGCAAGGAGTGGACCGAGGCCCGCGACGTCACCGACCGGCAGATCATCGCCGAGACCCCCGCGGGCAAGGCGGCGCACATGCTGCGCCGTGTGATCACCGGGAAGGCGCCGACCGCCCGGGCGGTCACCGTCCGTCAGGTCGAGCGGGAGCGCTGGTCGGCGTCCGAGCTGGCGCACGCCGTGCCGCCGGGGCACGCGGTGCTGTCGCTGACCACCGTCCGGGGCGAGCACGCGCCGCCGCTGCTGGTGGACCTGCGAGGGTGAGCCCCTCGACCGGGCACGGTTGACCATCCGGACCATACGGACCATCCAGTCCATCCGGTCCATCCGGGCCATACGGTCTGGATGGCCCGGATGGACCGGATGGACTGGATGGCCCGTATGGACTGTATGGGTCGTACGGTGAGGCAGAATCGATCCAGGCCGTTCATACACGGCGGCCAAAAGATCGCTGGGGTGATCGTGACGATCACACCCTTCTGACGCAGACCTGAAGGCCCCATGCCCCCCACCCTCGCCTCGCTCGTCCACCACTCCGCGCTCAAACTGACCGTGCGCGCGGGCGAGGACCGCCTCGACGTGCCCGTGCGCTGGGCGCACGTCAGCGAGCTCGCCGACCCCGTGCCCTACATGGAGGGCGGGGAACTGCTGCTGATCACCGCGCTCAAGCTGGACGCGGAGGACCCGGAGGCGATGCGCCGGTACGTGCGGCGGCTGGTCGGGGCCGGGGTCGTCGGGCTCGGCTTCGCCGTCGGCGTCAACTACGACGAGATCCCCGGGGCCCTCGTCGAGGCGGCCGAACAGGAAGGGCTGCCGCTGCTGGAGGTGCCGCGCCGCACCCCCTTCCTCGCCATCAGCAAGGCCGTGTCCGCCGCGATCGCCGCCGACCAGTACCGGGCGGTCACGGCGGGCTTCGCGGCGCAGCGCGAGCTGACCCGGCAGGCGCTGACGGACGGCCCGGAGGGGCTGCTCGGCGCGCTCGCCGCGCAGGTCGACGGCTGGGCGGCACTGTACGACGCCTCCGGTTCCGTCGTCGCCACGGCACCGGAGTGGGCCGGGCGCCGGGCCGCGCGGCTCACCGCGGACGTGCAGCGGCTGCGGGAGCGGCCCGCGCCCGCCTCCTCGGTCGTGGGCGGCCCCGACAACGAGGACCGCGTCGAACTCCACTCCCTCGGCACCGGACGCAGGCCCCGCGCCGCGCTCGCCGTCGGCACCGCCGCCGCCCTCGGCACCGCCGAGCGGTACGCCGTCCACTCCGCGATCGCCCTGCTGACCCTGACGACGGAACGCTCGCGGTCGCTGCACGCGGCCGAGCAGCGCATCGGCGCCGCAGTCCTGCGCATGCTGCTCGCCGCCGAGCCCGACCACGCGCGCGCGGTCGCCGGGGACCTGTACGGCGACCTGCTGGACGCCCCCTTCCGGATGATCGTCGCCGAGTCGGTGCCGGGGCCGGCCGCGCGGGCCCACGCGCCCCTGCCGCAGGCGAAGCCCGCCGCCGCGCCCGCGGCCGACCGGGGCGGCGACCCGCTCGGCGCCCTCGCCGAGGCCGTGGAGTCGGCGGCGGCCCGCGCGGGCGAGGCGGTGCTCGTGGTGCCGGAAGGGGAGCGGCTGGTGGTGCTGGCCGCCGACGGGGGAGCGGCGGTCGCCGCCTGCACGGAGTACGCGGCGGCGCTGGAGGGGGGACGGCAGGCCGGCGCGCCGGAGTCGGCGACGGGCGGCGAGGGCGGCGAACTGGTCGTCGGACTGTCCGCGCCGTCCGGCCCCATCGGCGCGTCCGCCGCCTACAAGCAGGCCGAGCAGGCGCTGTCGGTGGCCCGGCGGCGCGGCAGGGTCTGCGTGGAGCACGAACAGCTCGCGGCCGGGTCGGTGCTGCCGCTGCTCGCCGACGACGCGGTGCGCGCCTTTGCCGACGGGCTGCTGCGCGCCCTGCGCGAGCACGACGCGACCGGACGCGGCGACCTGGTCGCCTCCCTGCGCGCCTGGCTGTCCCGGCACGGCCAGTGGGACGCGGCGGCGGCCGACCTCGGCGTGCACCGGCACACGCTGCGGTACCGGATGCGGCGCGTGGAGGAGATCCTCGGCCGCTCCCTGGACGACCCGGACGTGCGGATGGAGCTGTGGCTGGCGCTGAAGGCGACGTCGCCGGAGCAGAACTGAGAGCAGGGCCGCACAGAACCGGGAGCAGGACCGAAGGGACACCCACTCGGGCCGAAGGGGCGCCCGCCCGGGGCCGAGGGGGCACTCGCCCACCCGGGATCGAGGGGGCACTCGCCCGCCCGGGGCCGAGGGGGCACTCGCCCGCCCGGGGCCGAGGGGGCACTCGCCCGCCCGGGGCCGAGGGGGCACCCGCCCGCCCGGGGCCGAGGGGGCACTCGCCCACCCGGGGCCGAGGGGGCACCCACCCGCCCAGGACCGAGGGGGCATCCGCCCGCCCAGGACCGAGGGACACTCACCCGGGACCGAGGAACATCCGCCGTCCACCGGACAGAACCCACCGGCGTACGCCAAAGCGGCGTGTCCCCACCCCCCACTACTACGCCCCGGACAAACGTCCCCCCGCCGCCCCGCCCCTACCGTGGTCCCAGCAACCCTGTACACCCCCAACGCGGAAGGGCCGGGACTCCACATGACTTCCACCCACGCCTTCTGGCTCGCCGGCCGCCAGGCCACCGGCGAGGACACCTTCGACGTCACCTCCCCGTGGGACGGCCGCCTCGTCGGCAAGGTCGCCGTGCCGACCGACGCGCAGGTCGAGGAGGCCGTGGCCGCCGCGTACGCGGTACGGGACGAGTTCGCCGCCACCCCCGCCCACGTACGCGCCGCCGCTCTGGACCACGTCAGCCGGCGGCTGGCCGAGCGCACCGAGGAGATCGCCCGGCTGATCTCCGCCGAGAACGGCAAGCCGATCAAGTGGGCCCGCGGCGAGGTCGGCCGCGCGGTGTCCGTCTTCCGCTTCGCGGCCGAGGAGGCCCGCCGCCACAACGGCGGCGACGGCCAGCGCCTGGACACCGACGCCGGCGGCCAGGGCCGTCTCGCCCTGACCCGCCGCTTCCCCAAGGGCGTCGTCCTCGGTATCGCGCCGTTCAACTTCCCGCTGAACCTGTGCGCCCACAAGGTCGCCCCCGCGATCGCCGTCGGCGCGCCGATCATCCTCAAGCCGGCCCCGGCCACCCCGCTGTCCGGCCTGATCCTGGGCGAGCTGCTCGCCGAGACCGAGCTGCCCGCCGGTTCCTGGAGCATCCTCACCGTCCCCAACGACCGCATGCCCGCCCTCGTCCAGGACGAGCGCCTGCCGGTCATCTCCTTCACCGGCTCCGACAAGGTCGGCTACGCGATCATGGACTCGGTGCCGCGCAAGCACTGCACGCTGGAGCTGGGCGGCAACGGCGCGGCCGTCGTGCTGGCCGACTGGGCGAGCGACGAGGACCTGGACTGGGCCGCGAACCGCATCGCGACCTTCTCCAACTACCAGGGCGGCCAGTCCTGCATCTCCGTGCAGCGCGTGATCGCCGACGCCTCCGTCTACGACCGCCTGCTGCCGCGCATCGTCGCCGCCGTCGAGGCCCAGGTCACCGGCGACCCGAACGACGACAAGACCGACGTCGGCCCGCTGGTCAGCGAGGACGCCGCCCGGCGCGTCGAGTCCTGGGTCACCGAGGCCGTCGAGGCCGGCGCCACGCTGCTCACCGGCGGCGAGCGCGACGGCGCCACCTACGCGCCGACCGTCCTGGCCGACGTACCGGCGGACGTGACCATCGCCTGCGAGGAGGTCTTCGGCCCGGTCCTGACCGTGCAGAAGGTGAACGGCGAGACCGAGGCGTTCGACGCGGTCAACTCCTCCAAGTTCGGCCTCCAGGCGGGCATCTTCACCCACGACCTGCAGACCGCCTTCCGCGCCCACCGTGTCCTGGAGGTCGGCGGCGTGGTCATCGGTGACGTCCCCTCCTACCGCGCCGACCAGATGCCGTACGGCGGCGTCAAGCAGTCCGGTGTGGGCCGCGAGGGCGTCCGCTACGCGATGGACGACTACACCTACGAGCGGGTCCTGGTCCTGACCGGCCTGGCGCTCTGACGTCCACACCCTCAGGCCGACGGCCCGAGCCCACTGTGCGGGGGCTCGGGCCGTTGCCGTTCTCGCTCCTCGCTCCTCGCTCCTCGCTCCTCGCCCGCGCCGGCCCGGAGCCCGACGGCTCCCGACCGGTCCCCGCCGGAGCGCCGGGTCGCGGCGCGTTCAAGGGAAAGGCCCGGCCGGCATGTGGTGAGCCCGGCCGGGCCCGGTGTACGTCGGTCTCCTGTCTCACCCGGGGTGAGAGAAACGCTGTCTACCGGTCCTCCTTCTCAGTCCGGGGCGTGTTCCAGGCAGGGCCCGCCGATGGAGTCCGGAAGGCTGGCCAGGTAGGCCTGTTCGTCGATTTCCTCGTAGCCCAGTTCCCGGTACGCGGTGGCGTCGCGGAGGTTGCACACGACCTGGACGCCCTCGCCTTCCTTGGCGAAGTAGCGTGCGCGCGGGTCGGGAGACGGGCCTGTGCCGGTGGTGGTCTCGTCGCTCACCCGGTTTCCCCCAGTCGGATCCCCAGCCGGATCCCTAGTCGGAGATCTTGTGCCACGAGATGCGGGGCGCACGCACCTCGAGGCGTTGCACCGTGCTGTTCTCGGCCACGCGGCCCTGAGCGGCGGCGACCACGCGGAGGGTGGCCCGGTCACCGACGACGACGTTCCGCGTGAGGGAGCCCTGGCCCACGTGGCACGCCTGGTAGCCGTTGCCGGCGGCCGGGAAACCGTACTGGTGCTGCACCAGGCCGTACCCGGTCAGGATGACCTCGTCGTCGCGCTGCAGGGCGAACGAGATCCACACGTTGGTGCTGTACCTGGCGGTGGCGCAGATCTGCCCCACGGCCATGGCCGTGACCTGGTACACGCCCGGCTCCGGCAGCGTCGCCACGCAGTCGGTGGGGGTCCACTCGCCGTTGAGGGGCAGCGTGCGGTTCTGGCCGGCGGCCTGCCCGTAGACGGGGGTGAGGCGGGCGCCGATGGTCCAGGTGTCGGGGCAGTTCTCCCCTCCGGCGTCGGTGACGTCGATGTCCACCGAGCGGGAGGCGCCGATGTTCCCGCCCCGCTCGATCCCCACGGGGACCGTGCGCGGGACGAGAAGCCCGTCGGGCGTGCACCTGAGCGCGTTGCAGTCGTCCGGGTGGACGACCGGTTCGAGTTCGTACGGGTCGTTGGGCCTGCCTGTTCCGGTGACCTGGATACAGGAGGTGCTCACGATTTCCGTATCGTTCGGCCGAGGGGGATTGGGAGGTGTTGCCATGACACTTTCCTTTCTTCGGCGAAGCGTCCGGAAGTGCGCTCTCGCCTGATCGTCGGGTGAGCCCGGACGCGAAGAGGGACATGTGATCGGCGAACGGCGTTGTCCTGCGCGGAGATGAAACGTCCGCGTGTTCGCCGACGATCGCAGGATCACTTCTTCAGGTGAAGTTAAGATCTGCCCGGCGAGCACACAACGGCGTATGAAACACCTCGTGGGTTGTCTCAGGCGCGAAAGGCATTCATCTTATGATGGGAAATACGCGGCTGCGTGCTTCCTCTCCCGTCTTGCCCGTGGAACACGCGAGAGCGTAAAGAGACGCGGACTTTGACAGCCCGACAGCGACCTGCCGGCCTACGAGACTGACGCAGCGGCAGTTCGCCTCTCGCCGGCCCGGAGGGTCTCAGTCGAGACAGAACTCGTTGCCCTCGATGTCCTGCATCACGATGCACGAATCGTTGCCGTCATACAGGAGCCGCACGCGTACCGCGCCGAGCGGGACCAGGCGTGCGCACTCGGCCTCGAGCGCGGCCAGGCGCTCTTCCCCCACGAGCCCGGTGCCGACCCGCACGCAGAGATGCACCCGGTTCTTGACGATCTTGCCTTCGGGAACGCGCTGAAAGAACAGCCTCGGGCCCACTCCCGAGGGATCACTGCAGGCGAACCATGAACCCCGGTCCTCGGGAGCCCGGGAGCGGTCGAAATCGTCCCACGTGGCGAATCCCGCCGGCGGCGGTGATACGACGTATCCCAGCACCTCGCACCAAAAGCGAGCGACGCGCTCGGGTTCCGCGCAGTCGAAGGTGACCTGGAACTGCCTGACGGGTGGCATCGATGCACCATAACAGGGGAAGCGCTGGAGCTCATCTCCCTTTATGAGCACGCTTGTTGGCGGGAGCACGGCCTTCGGAACCCATTGCTGCCTCGTGCGATCGCAGGAGGTTGGCCCGACCCCGAGCTGTGCACGCCCGTAACCCCACCAAGCTCTTGGTCACCTTGGACATCAGGGTGGAACGGACAGTCCGGGAGAGTTTCCGGCTGGAGCGACGCCGTGGCTCTCGGCCCGGCGCACCATCACCGACATCCGCGGCCGGACCGTCGAAACCCGCCACTACGCCGGAGTGAGCCCGGCCGACGCCGACTTCGGCACCGGCCCCGGCGCCACCTACACCTCCACCAAGTTCACCTACACCCTCGACGGCCGGCAGCAGACCATCACCGGCCCGGACGGCGCCACCTGGACCTACGGCTACGACCTGTTCGGCCGCCAGACCAGCACCGACGACCCCGACAAGGGCAGGACGACCACCGAGTACAACGCGCTCGACCAGGTCATCAAGACCACCGACTCCCGCGGCAAGTCGATCCTGAGCGCCTACGACGACCTCGGCCGCCCCACCGCCACCTGGACCGGCAGCAAGACGGACGTCAACCAGCTCACCGCCTACACCTACGACACCCTCCTCAAGGGCCGGCCCACCTCCTCCACCCGCTACGTCGGCGGCAAGAGCGGCGCCGCATACACCCAGACGGTCACCGCCTACGACACCATGGGCCGCGCCACCAACACCGAACTGCAGCTGCCCGCCGGAGATCCGCTCGTCACAGCAGGCCAGCCGGCCACCCTCGCCTTCGAGCAGCACTACAACATCGACGGCACGGTCCAGCAGACCAAGGACCCGGCCCTCGGCGGCCTGTCCTCCGAAATCGTCGGCTACGAGTACGACGGCCTCGGCAACCTGACCGAGATCGGCACCTACCTCACCGACATCGACTACTCGGCCCTGACCGAACCGCAGTTGCTCACCCTGGACTCCGGCGCCAACAGCGTCTACGTCGCCAACACCTACGAAGACGGAACCGGCCGCCTCCTCCGCAGCTACACCCAGGACCAGAGCCACCCTTACCAGCTGCAGGACCTCAACTACACCTACGACCAGGCCGGCAACGTCACCTCCATCGACGATCCCACCACCCTGGGCGGCACCAGCAGCCCCGACACCCAGTGCTTCGCCTATGACGCCCACCAGCGCCTGACCGAAGCCTGGACCCCCGCCTCCCGCAAGTGCTCCGACCCCCGCAGCGCCACCGCACTCGCCGGGCCGGCCCCGTACTGGACCAGCTACACCTACAACCCCGCAGGCCAGCGCACCAGCGAAACCCAGCACACCAGCACCGCCACCACCAAAACCACCTACTGCTACACCAACACCAGCCAGCCTCACACCCTGACCGGCACCACCACCAAGGGCGACTGCGCCGGCCCCGAGCGCACCTACGCCTACGACACCACCGGCAACACCACCCGCCGCCCGGGCACCACCGGCGGAGCCACCCAGAACCTGGACTGGTCGGAGGAGGGCAAACTCACCCGCCTCACCGAGAACGACCAGTCCACCGACTACCTCTACGGCGCCGACGGCACCCTGCTCATCCGCTCCACCGAGAACGGCGAACGCGTCCTCTACGCCGGCACCACCGAACTCCACCTGCGCGCCGACGGCACCACCTGGGCCCAGCGCTTCTACACCGCCGGCGGCATCACCGCCGCCATGCGCTCCAATGAAACCGGCACCAACAAGGTCACGAACCTCGCCGGCGACCACCAC
This sequence comes from Streptomyces sp. NPDC006134, assembly GCF_040628835.1. NCBI lineage: Bacteria > Bacillati > Actinomycetota > Actinomycetes > Kitasatosporales > Streptomycetaceae > Streptomyces > Streptomyces sp. NPDC006134. The sequence goes on from NZ_JBEXTV010000032.1 coordinate 46,536, forward strand.
GGCACCTCCAGCCTGGCCATCGCCCGGGACGACGCCCAGACCTTCACCAAGCGCTACACCACCCCCTTCGGCGCCGACCGCGGCAAGCCCGCCTACGGCCCCTGGCCCACCGACAAGGGCTTCCTCGGCAAAACCCGCGACACCACCACCGGCCTCACCCACATCGGCGCCCGCGAATACGACCCCGCCATCGGCCAGTTCATCAGCGTCGACCCCCTGCTGACCCCGGAACAGCCCCAGTCGCTGAACGGCTACAGCTACGCCGGCAACAACCCCGCCACCAACAGCGACCCCACAGGCCTGAAGTTCTGCGCCGCCGACTGCCGCAGCGGCGACGACTGGGTCGACTACGGCAACGGCGGCACGTACCACAAGGGTGGCGGCGGCGGTAGTGGAGGTGGCGGTAGCGGAGGCGGCGGCGGAGGCCAGAGCAGCAGCGGGACGGCTTCCTCTGGGAGCGGAAGCGCCTCCGCCAGCAGTGGTACCAGCGGCAGTGGCAATCCCGGTCTCATCGTTGGCTGCAGCTATATCGCAATGTCTTGCCAGACGACGAACGGAGAAGACCCCTATTGGAATGACAGGGTGATAGGGGGGAGGTCGTCTACGGATTGGAATTCCTCGCCTTCGCTTTTCTCGCTGGCTTCTCAGGTGATTGTAGATCCTGATGAGTGGAAGGCATGCGGGAAAAATTTCGGATTTAACTCCCACTGTGTCTTTGCCTTTTCAGATCTGCCGACTCCGGCCAAGGCTCTCAAGGTTCTGAAGTTCGGCAAGTTCTTCAAGAACCTCTTTAAGAAAGAAGATGAAGTAGCGGATGCAGTCAAGTGTGCAAAATGCTTCTTGGCTGGCACTGATGTTCTCATGGCGGATGGCTCGACCAAGGATATTGAGGATGTCGAGGCCGGTGACAAGGTCCACGCCACTGATCCTGAAACCGGAGAAACGGGTCCCAGGGAAGTAACCCGCCTCATCATCACCGAGGACGATAAGCACTTCAACGAGCTGTCTATCGCTACAGAAGAGGGTATTGAGAAACTCACTGCCACCCACGAACACCCCTTCTGGTCCCCCTCGCGCGGTGACTGGGTGGAGGCGCGGCACCTCAAGCCGGGCATGACCCTGCTCACCGACGAGGGCGATACCGTCATAGTCACCGGCAACAGGGAATACACCCGGCACGCCACTACTTACAACCTCACCGTGGATGACCTCCACACGTACTATGTGCTGGCGGGGAAGACCCCGGTCTTGGTTCACAATGCAAATTGTGGCCCTAATCTGAAGGACCTGCCGAAGGACTACGACCGGCGCACCGTGGGAATCCTTGATGTCGGAACCGATCAGCTTCCGATGATTAGCGGCCCAGGTGGCCAGTCGGGGCTGCTCAAAAACCTCCCCGGTCGGACGAGGGCAAACGCTGAGCATGTGGAGACTCATACAGCAGCGTTCTTGCGCATGAATCCCGGCATCAGAAAAGCCGTGCTCTACATCGACTACCCCACGGGGACGTGTGGAACATGCAGAAGCACCTTGCCTGACATGCTGCCCGAGGGTGTTCAACTGTGGGTGATATCGCCACGGAGGACCGAGAAGTTCGTCGGTCTCCCTGACTGATTCGGAAATGTAATCGGCGGTCGATCCGGGTGGATCGGCCGCCGATTCGTTTTTTTGCTACCTACCAAGGGAGCGGCTCGTCGGTTGTGTAGTCCTGCACGCCAGAATATGAGCGCCACTTGATTCCTGGCACGTCCTCTGCCCAGGAGAGATCCCCCGGCGCAGTCGCCGCAAGGGTGATGTCATGCCCCGCCTCGGGGGTATCGCTCGGGTGGACCAGAGCCAGCCAGTTCTCGCCGGATAGGATGCGGGAATCGCGGGCCGGCCAGTTCCACGCGGGAAAGGGGAATTCGCGACTCCCTTCCTGAGACCAGAGCCAATCCGCTTGAGTTTCTTGCGCGACTTTCGTTGCAGGGGCTCCAAGGATGGCCTCCAGGACTGTGGCGTGAATCAGAAATTCTGAAAGTCGCTCGCCAGTCCGCTTCCACGGGGCCGGTTCGTCAGATGGCTCTCGCTCGTACACGGAGTGATCGTCGTCGTTCGGGTCGAATGCCCAAACCCAAGTTCCTTGATTTTCGACCCAGAATGGAACCTTTCCGTCCTCTGCTGCGAGTTCCGGGAGGGGAATGGCGTAGTTGTGTGACGTGATAGTCCCGCCCCACTGGGCAGAGATTTCGTGCCACTCGACAAGCTCCCTGGGTGCTTCAGGCGATTCTTCGAGTCTCGCCTTGGGCGTTCTCGGGGGGCCATACCATCGCTGCAGAAAGCGCAGCAGGCCCTGATTGTCCGTGGGGGTGAGAGAGTCCATGTGGGACATTATGCGCTATACGTCAGACGTCGACGTGGGTTGATCTGCAATGTGCTGTAGCAAAACGGGAGCCCCGTAGATGGGGCTCCCGTGGGCCATGACGGCAGTAGTTGACGGCAACGTCAGCGGACGAGTGAGGCGCAGGGTGGCGGTTCGTCGCCGTCGGAGCGTGCCGTCTCGGTGGTCCCAGGGCTGCCGAGCGCAATGCCGAGGGTGTCGATGGCGTCGCGCTGGAGGCGGAGCCTGACGTGGGCGTAGACGGTGGCGGTGACGCCGATGTGGGCGTGGCCGAGGAGTTCCTTGATCACGACGAGTTCGACGCCCTGTTCCAGGAGCAGAGTGGCGGTGGAGTGCCGGAGGTCGTGGAAGCGGATGCGGCGGAGGCCGGCCTTGCGGAGGAGCGTGTTGAAGGCGCGGGTGAGGTTGGTCGGGTCGATCGGTCTGCCCTGCACCGTGGTGAACACGTGCCCGTCGTGCTGCCACGTGGTGCCCACGGCCTCACGCTCGCGCTTCTGCTGCTCGTGGCGGAGCTTCAGCGACTGGACGCAGCGGGTGGGGAGGGCGATGCGGCGCTCGGAGGCCCGCGTCTTGGTGGGCAGAGTGGTGAGCCCGCCTGCGCTGGTGCGTTGCAAGGTTCGGCGGATTGCGGCGGTGCCCGCGTCGAGGTCGAGGTCTTCCCAGCGCAGGCCGAGGAGTTCGCCCTTGCGGAGTCCGGTGTGGAGGGCGAGTTCGAGCAGCGCGTGCAACCGGTGTCCGCGCGTGGCCGCGAGGAACTGGCGGGCTTCGTCGGCGGTGAGGGGTTCGAAGCGCCGGGGCCGTGGGGTGCCGGTGCGGACGTTGCGGGCGACGTTGCGCGGGATCTCCTCTTCGCGGACGGCGTGCTCCAGGGCGGACTTGAGCACGGAGTGGATGTAGGTGAGCGTCAGCGGGGAGAGCAGCTTTTGGCAGCACCGGCCGACGGCGCAGCAGCGGGGCTGGTCGCGCCGGGCGTCGATGCCGCGCGTGCAGCACTGACAGGTGGTGCGGAGCTGGTTGAGCCAGGTGCGGACGTCCTTGGCCGTGAGCTTGGCCAGCTTCTTCTTGCCGAGGCCGGGGATGAGGTAGCGGTTGACGCAGGCGGTGTAGCGGGTGTGGGTGTTCTCGCGGAGGTGGTGAACGGCGACGGCATCGAGCCAGTACGTCAGGTACGCGCTGAGACTGCCCTGCGCGGAGGGGGCGGGGAGGCCGCGGTTGCTTGCGGCGATCTTCTCGGTGAGCTTGGCCAGGGCTTCCTTGCGGGTGGTGCCGTAGACGCGGACGCGGCGGCGGGTGTTGCCGGGGGCGAGGACGTATCCGGCGGCTTCCCAACGGCTGTCCTTGCGCTGGTAGACGGTGCCGTCGCCGTTGGCCCGTACACGGCGGGAGGCGGGGGTGTCGCGGGGTGTGGTCATCAGGCGGCGGCTTCCTGTTCGAGGCGGGTTCGGATGAAGTCGGTGAGGGCGTGGGTGGGGATGCGTTGGGCGCGGCCGAGGGTGATCGAGGCGAGTTGGCGGGTGCGGAGCAGGTCGTAGACGGCGGAGCGGCCGAGTTGGAGGCGGGCCATGACCTGGGAAACCGACAGCAGCTCCTCCTCGCAGGGCGCGACCGGGTCATGTGCGGTCATCAGCAGCCCCCTTCCGCGATGAACTGCCGTGCGAGTTCTCTGCGGTGCCAGAAGGCGGCGGCGAGGAGTGCGGCGCCGGGGCTGTATCTGGTGCCGACGTAGTCCCAGTGGCCGATGACGAGGGTGGTGTCCGGGTCGGAGGCGGGCAGGCCTGCGTGGGCGCGGGCCTGGTCGGTGCGCCAGGTGCGGCGGGCGTCGCGCAGCGCGCCGAGGGTGGTGGAGTAGGAGCGGAATTTGGTGGAGAAGTGGCCGCGGACGCCGAGCATGTGTGCCCACTTCCAGAGCTTGAGGTGGGCGAACTCGGGCAGCCTGCCGAGTTCCCAGCAGGTGCGGATCATCTGCCGCACGTGCCGGGCGACGGCGAGGCGGGGCAGTGGGCGGGCCTGTCCGGTGCCGTCGCAGGCGGTGCAGGGGAGCGGGGTTCCGTGGGGCAGGAGAGTGGCGCCGCGTCCCTGGCAGGGGCGGCAGTACAGGGCGCGGTCGAGGGTGCCGGAGGCGTCGGCGGACTTGGTGGCGTACTTGGCCACGTAGGCGGCCACGGCCTGGTCGGTGAATTCGGTGTCAGCGCCAAAGGCCGTGATCTTGCTTACGTCGAGCTGTTCGCCTCAGGCGAGTTCGCGTTCCCCGATCGCGTCCGACTCGACCGTGATGCGGGCCCGTGCGGCGGCGGCCCGTGCGGCGGCGGCGCGTACGGCGTCGGTGAGCACGGCGACGGTGGCGTACGGCGGCGGGGGCTGATTGGTGCCGTCCGGGCCGTCGAGCCGGATCACGGCGTGGAAGTGGACCAGGCCGCGCTGCTGGTACTCGGCGACCTTGGCGAAGGAGACCCGCAGGACCGCGTGGGCGGCCTTCTGGGTCATGCCGAGTCGGGCGGCGAGCTCGCGGCGCAGGTAGGTGGTGAAGCGTGCCCACAGGGCGGAGGCGTGGGCGTTGAACAGGACCGCGCCCGCGTAGTCGTACGTCGCCGGATTCAGCGGCGTCCCGACCAGGGGGTCCGTGGGTTCGTGGAGCTTGCGGCAGCGGCAGGGGCGGATGTCGCCACCGGGTGTGGTGGGGCGGTTGTGGACGGGGCCGAAGGAGGGGGCGGTGAGGGTGGCGAAGACGCGGGGGTGGGTGCGGACGGTGTCGGGGACGGTCTTGCCGCCGGTCAGGCCGGCGCGGATGAGGTGGTAGGTGTCGGCGGCGTAGAGGCGGGAGCAGGCCGGGCAGCGGGAGGCGCGGCGGTTGCCGCACGCGGTGAGCAGGCTGCCCGTGGGCTCGTCGGATGTGGCGTAGGAGCGCAGTACCTCACCGGTCGTGGTGTCGACGGTGCTGGTGTGGCCGGTCAGGCGTACGGGTTTGGTGCAGCCGCCGAGGCGTTCGATCTGCTGCTGTGCGCGGTCGAAGTCGGGGTGGTTGACGAGGTGGAGCAGGTCCCGCGCTACCCCCGGCCCGTGAGATCCAGGAGCGATTCCAAGTCGCCAACTCCACCGCGCAGAACGCCTACCGGAGCCTCAAGCAGGCAGGACTTGTGTACGCGGTCAAGGGGCGCGGTGTCTTCGTGCGCCAGGCCCCGGAGCCGGGCAAGCACCACGGGCCGATCACGAACTACCTGCTGCGAGACGAGATCGCCCGCGAGGCCCGTGCGGCTGCCGCCGAGTTCGCCGACCTCAGCGATGATGAGTTGCTGGAGCGGGAAGCGGAGCTGGACCGGCGATGGGTCACGATCCGCGAGGAGCATCAGAGAGTCTTCAACGAGCGCCGTGGCTTCGTTCACGTGAAGTAGCAGCGTTTGATCAGCAGTTTGGGCAGCAGTTGGCGATCTTGAGTGCTGGAGATGCTCACGAGAAATGACGTCGCCGTGGTGGGATGCCACCGGAGTGCGGCAGAAGCGGTCCGTCTCTTGATCACCGGTCGTTAGACTCCCGGCGTTCGGAATGCTGTCGATGGACTGGAAGGCCGCGTCATGGACGACGACCGTTGGGACGACTGGCCGGAACGGTGGGTCGGCACGGACTGCGACGTGAGGGCGGTCGTCAGTGCGATCCCGCGGGAGGTCAAGGACGGGTTCAGGTACGACGAGATCCCCTGGCAGCGGTTCCGGCACTTCTACGGCCCGGGCGAGGAGATTCCCGGCCTGCTCGCCACGCTCGCATCTGGGGACGCCGAAGCTGCCGACGGGGCCTTGCGGCAGCTCTGGTCGAGTCTTCACCACCAGGGCGGCACGATCGCGGTGGGGGCACTGGCGGTGCCGTTCCTGCTCCGGATCGCGGCGACCGCGCGCCCCGAACTCCGTGCCCAAACCCTTCGCCTGGTCGCCGAGATCGGCCGGTGTCAGCACATGGGGGACGGATCGCGGGAAGGCCTGCTCCAGGTCGCCGAGGAGCCGTTGATGATCGAGGGCAGCACGATGTGCCCGGTGGACTGGACGATCCAGGCCGCCCGCCAGGCCGTCACGTACGACCTGCACCTTCTGCTCCCGCTTCTCTCCGATCCCGACCCCGAGGTCCGCTCCGTGACCGCCTACGTTCTGGCGGCTGCGACCGGCGAGCTTTCACACGTCTCCTCTGCTCTGCAGTCCGGGCTGGCGAAGGAAGACGATGCGGTAGTCCGGGTGAGCTTGATCCTGGCGATCGCCCAACTCGCCCGCGAACACCAGGATGAACACGCTCCCAAGTGGGCCCGGGGTCTGTGGTCGGATCCCGGACGACCGCCCGAGGTCCGCATCGGCGCCGGCCTGGCCTGGCTGTGCCTGGTCACCGACCCCGCCCCCGACGAGCTCCGCGCCCTCCTCACCGACCCCGGCACCCGTCAATACGACGACCTGCTCCAGCCGGTGCCATGGCTCACCTGGATCGACCCCACCGGCGTCGGACTGCGCAGCTGCATCGACGAAATGCTCACGGCGAACATCCGCGAAACAGTGCTCGACGATCATTGGGGTGGAGGACCATCAAGTTGAACCATGTAGCGGTCAGCCGGCTTTGGCGGGCGCTTCGGTCCGCGCCCGGGTCGAGGCGAGTCGGTAGGAGTCGGTGCCGGTCTCGATGATTGTGCCGTTGAAGGTCAGACGGTCGACGATGGCCGCGCAGAGGCGGGGGTCGGTGAAGGTCTTGGTCCAGCCGCCGAAGGACTCGTTGGAGGCGATGGCGACGCTGTTCTTCTCCTCGCGTTCGGTGAGGACCTGGAAGAGGAGTTCGGCGCCGTGGCGGTCGAGTTCCATATAGCCGAGTTCGTCGATGCAGAGCAGGTCGACGCGGCCGTAGCGGGCGATGGTCTTGTTCAGCTGCTTCTCGTCGGCGGCTTCCACCAGCTCGTTCACCAGCTTGGTGGCGAGCGTGTAGCGGACGCGGTAGCCCTGCATGGCGGCCTCGGTGCCCAGGGCGATGAGCATGTGGGACTTGCCGGTGCCGGAGTCGCCGATCAGGCAGAGCGGCTGGCTCTTCTTGATCCACTCGCAGCTGGCAAGGGTGTTGACCACAGCCGGGCCGATGTTGGGATTGGCGTCGAAGTCGAAGGTCCGCAGCGACTTGTCCCGGGGGAACCCGGCGGCCTTGATCCGGCGCTCCGAGCGGCGTCGGGCCCGGTCGTCGCACTCGGTCATCAGCAGCTCGGCGAGGAAGCCCCGGTAGGTCATCTGGTCCTTCGCGGCCCGGTCGGCGATCTCGGCGAACTCGTTGCGGATCGACGGCAGCCGCAGCAGCCGGCAGGCAGTGTCGATGGCCGTGGTCGCGGCCTGCTCGGTCAGGTTCCGTTGGCTGGGCAGGGTGGTCATGGAGCTTCTCCCTCTCGCAGGTCACCGCCGTCGGCGCGGCGGTGTCGGAGCAACTGGTCGTAGTGGGTCACCGAGGGCAGCGGCCTGGTGTCCGGCGGAAGATGGTTCAGCTTCCACTCGTGCAGGAAGGTCACGCTCGCCCCTCCCGGCCCGGCAGCCGGCCGCGGCGTCCGGACCTCGGCGGCAGCGGGTTCGTCCTCGGCCTGAGCGGCTTTGCGGGCCTCCAGCGCGACCGCGTCCGCGGTCAGGGCCCCGGCCCGAAGGGCGGTGGCCAGGCCGGCGACGATGTGCTCGTGCGCGAGGTGGCGGCCCAGCAGCAGCACCTCGATCAGAGCCCGGGTGCCCTCGGTGTCGCCGTGAGCCCGGACCGCCGCGGCCCACCAGGCGTCGTGGACCGGGGTGAACTTCCCCGCAGAGCGGGCCTGGTCGAGCGCGGTCGCGCCGGGAAAGGCCCCCGGCTTGCGGATCAGGGCCTCCAGGTAGTGGTCCAGCTCCAGCCGACAGCTGCCTTTGGCGATCAGGCGCTCATGCCGTGCCACCTCGACGTTCTTGTCGTAGATCACCAGGTGAGAGGCGTGCAGCAGCACATGGACCCGCTTGCCGATCAGGCGGACCGGCACCGAGTAGCGGTTGGTGCGGACCGCGACCTGGCCGTAGCGGTCGACCCGCGGAGTGAACACCCGCCCCGTCTCGAACGGATCCTCCGGCAGCGGCAAGAGCCGCAGGCGCTCGTCCTCGAAGTACTCGTCGATCGTCCGTGCCCTGGATCCGATCCGGCGCCGACCGTCGTGCCGGTCCCACTGCTCGACCAGCTCGTTCAGCTCCGCCAGCGACTCGACCTCCGGAACCGGCACGAAGTGGTTGCGGCGGAAGTAGCCGATCTGGCCCTCGACGCCGCCCTTCTCGTGGGCGCCCTCGATGCCGGGCCGGCAGTAGAAGCTCTCGATCCCGAAGTGCGACTTGAAGGCGATCCATCGGTCGGCCTCCACCCGGGCCCGGCTCAGCCCCAGCACCCGGGCGACGGCCGCCTTCAGGTTGTCGTAGCGGACCTTGCTCCGCGGAACCCCGCCCAGCGTCCGCAGCGCGTGGACGTGGCCCTCGAAGAACGCCTCCTGCCCGCAGGAGGCGAAGACGCGGTGGACCGCCTTACCCGAGTAGGACAGGCGGAAGGAGAACAGATAGCAGGTCACCATCTCGCCGGCGAGCTTCACCGTCACGTCGCCGAAGTCGACCTCGGCCTCCATACCGGGCTGGTGCGTCTGCGGGACGAACGCCTCGATCGGAGCCTTGCCCGACTCCACGAGAATCTGCGGCTTGCGGTCGGCGACGTAGCGGCGGACCTGCTGGTAGGAGACCTCGGCGCCGTGTTCCTCGACCAGGCGGTGAAAGATACGAGTGACCGTGTGCCGCTGTTTGCGCGGCGCGTCCAGGTCGGCCCGCAAGATCCCGTCGACCGTCGCCTTGTACGGGTCCAGCGCGGTCGCCCGGGGCGGGAGCTTCTTCCTCGGCTCCGGCCGGACCGAGTCCACGGCCTTCCTGATCGTCCGCCACGACACGTTGTACTTGCGCGAGATCTCCCGCATCGTCATGCCGTCTCGGTGGTCGCGCCGGATCGCGGCGTACAGCTCGACCTTCGACATCTGCGGCATGACCAGGGCCTTTCACCAGGAGCACCCCGATGCCGGCCTGGCAAGTACCCCGGTGACGCCGAAACTCGTGAACATCACCCGTCCGTGGTTCCGGATGACTCCCAAACTCGTGAACAACTGACGTCACAACTCGTGGTTAAAGCCAAGCGCCGGAAGGTAAAACGCGAGAAGAGCCGACGCGGCCTGTTCCTGCCACCCCTCCATGACGACGACACCACGTCGGACGTGTCGCCGAGCCAGAAGCTGGAGGCCGCACTGGCCGAGTCGAGGAAACGCCGGCAGCAGCGCACCTGATCGACAGCCTGACAGATCGACCAGTGGTGAGCTGTTCAGAGTTTCTTTACTTGTTCAAGGGCGTCCCGCTGACGCGGGCCGTCGCGCGCCGGCGGTCGGTGACCGCCGCCCGCTCCTGTATGCCGCCCCGCTGGCGACGGCCGCCGACCACTCGGCGCGCAGAGCCCGGGAGCGTAGGCCGGACCACCAATCGGAAGCCCCGGTCCGACCGCTCAGTAGCAGACTGGCCGGGCACGTGAGAGGCTGCCCGGCGGGCTCGCGCCGTCCCGGACGCCCATGCTTGGTGCCTGGCTGGGGGCCGTGACGATGGAGATGACTGGGCTGATGCCGGTGCGGGGTGGAGCGAGACACACGTGGCGGGTGGTCGGTCGGCGCGCCCGCCGTCGTGGCTGACTTTCTGTGGCAGAGGCCAGAACCCCCACAGTCATGGGCACGGCACACACATGAAGGCCCGTCCCTGCCGAGGCAGACGAGGACGGGGGAGCCTCGATCGGCTACGCCCGGCAGGGACGGGATTCGGGTGGGTCGGCGCGGAGCGGCGCCTGGGCGAGCGGGGCCGGTCACATCTGCCGCCAGGCCCGCCAGGGCCGGGTGATGATCTCCCGGTAAGTGTGGTGGGACGGGTTTTGGCCGCAGTGGCGCAGCACCCAGTTCTGCGGTCCGGTGAAGTCCTCGCTCGTCGGCGAGGTCTCTCCGTCCACGGCGCATTGCATCGCGTACTGGACCGGCTCCGCGTCCGGCTCGCGGTCGGGCTGGAGAGTCCAGGTCTCGTATCGCAGGACCGAGCGAGGGGTCACCGTCCCCACCTCCGGTTGGCCACGGCCACCTTGGCGCTCAACTCCTCCGTCGGAGTGGGCGCACGTACGTCCTCGGGAGGCACGTCCCACTCCCGGCCGCCGCGTGGTGGCCGAAGTTGCACGTACGGCCCCACATGCCCCATGACCACGCCCACCTTGCCGTTCCGTCGGTCGACCACCAGGGCGCCGACATCGGGCGAGACGGTGTGCCCGTCGGTATCAGGGGTGGGGGCCGTCATCGTGACCACCCCGGCGAGGCGGTGCGCGACCGGGCGTCCAGTCTCAGGGCGGGAACACATGGGGTGGTGCTCTTTCGCACGGTGACGCTCCTCGGCGGCGTGGATGCGTGCCCCTGGGCCCGTCGGTGCCGCAGGGTCGGCACCGATCCTCACGCCGGTCACCGGGACGAAGGAACCTCCACCAAACCCCACTTCGGGACGTCCCGCACCGTGTAGAACGTCCCTGGTGCCGTCCTGAGACGAAGGGGGAGACTCATGCCGAACGAGAGACTACGAGCCGTCATGGCGGCCGGAGGCTGGACGTACGCGACCCTTGCCCAGGAAGTCGAGGTCGACCCCAAGTCGGTCGAGCGCTGGGTGAACCTCGGGCGCACCCCACGCCGTACCACAGCCCTCCAGGCGGCCAAGGCCCTGGGAGAAGACGTGCACGCACTCTGGCCGGCGCTCCGCCAAGCCCGCCCCGCCCGCGCCATCAGCCCCGAACTGGTCGCGCTCTACCAGCAGCGGGCCGACATCCCCGTCTCGGCGTTCACCGACCTGATGGCCCAGGCCCGGGAACGGATCGACATCCTCGTCTACGCGGCCGTCTTCCTCCAAGAGGCATACCCCCGGCTGAACGAACTCCTCACCGAACGTGCCGCCGAAGGCTGCACCGTCCGCATCGCGATCGGAGACGCCGACAGCGACAACATCCAAGCCCGCGGCCAGGAGGAGCGGTTCGGCCACGGCATCGAATCCCGCTGCCGCCTCGCCCTCATGCACTACAGGCCACTCGCCGGCACCCCCGGCATCGAGGTCCGCACCCACGAAACCACGCTCTACAACTCCCTCTACCGCGCCGACGACCAGCAACTCGTCAACGCCCACGTCTGGGGCGTCAACGCCTACGCCGCCCCCGTGTGGCATCTTCGCCGACACGAGACAGGCGGCATGTTCGACACCTATACCGAGAGCTTCGAAGCCGTGTGGGCGACGGCAACCCCCGTACGAGAGGAAGGCTGACCGTGGCCCGCACCGAGTACTACGACGACCCGAATGCGCCCAAGCCGAACAGCATGGTCGTCGCCGCATCCGCTGTCGTCACCGACGACCACGGCCGCATCCTCCTCCAGCGCCGCCGCGACAACGATCTATGGGCGCTGCCCGGCGGCGGCATGGACCTCACCGACTCCCTGCCCGGCACAGCCGTCCGCGAAGTCAAGGAAGAAACCGGCCTCGACATCGAGATCACCGGCCTGATCGGCACCTACACCGACCCGAAACACATCATCGCCTACACCGACGGCGAGGTGCGCCGCCAGTTCAACGTCTGCTTCACCGCCCGCATCACCGGCGGCCAGCTGGCAATCTCCGACGAGTCCACCGAACTCCGGTTCGTACCGCCCGAAGAGATCGAGCAGTTGCCGATGCACCACACCCAACGGCTCAGGCTCCAGCACTTCTTGGAACACCGCGAGAAGCCGTACCTGGGCTGAACCGGCTGACGGCAGTAGCTGACGGCAACAACCCCGCACAACCACGGACACCGACGCACATCACCGGACCGGCAAACCTCGTTTGACCTGCATAAAAGCAGGTAGAGGGGCTCGCGCAGCACACGTACTATGTGCTGGCGGGGCAGACTCCGGTTCTTGTTCACAACAGTAATTGCCCTACGAGTGCTGCGAATGGAGAGAAACTTCGTAGGCAGCTCGCGGAGGAGGCTGGTCAACTTCCGGGTATTCGCTCGGCAGATGACATCTTCGATACTCCGTCTGCCCTCAGGGGTGGAGTAACGCCCGATCAGGTCAAGCCGTTCTTTGCGGGTAAGTCGGGATGGCGGGAAGAAGGCCTGGGGCGCGGCAAGAACGCTGGAGGTGGATGGGTGATTCGCGAATACACGGGTCGAGGAGACCCGACCGGTCGGATGCTCAGGTGGAATCCTGGTGGTGGCCATCACGGCGAGGGCGCCTACTGGAGAGTCGTGGGCCCTGAAGGAGATCTGGGAGGGATCATTCGATGACCGGGGAGCGAAAGCTGGCCGACTTCCGGCGGTGGACTCTCGCTGTGTTGGACCTGCTCAGCGCAGAACCCGATCGTCAAGCTGCATATTTGCAGGCGTCAGGGGTGAGGGTGGATGAGATCCTGCTTCAGTTCGACGACGTGCTGCATGTAGCTCGTGCCAGAGTGGGCGATCGTTCGCTGAGCCATGAGGAATACCTCCTGCTTCAGTCGGTCAATGGGCTCGCGGATGCTGTAAGTGCCGGGCCTGAGTCGATTTGGACTGAACTCGCGCTCGAAGAAGCCGTCGAATGGCGAGAGCTTCGGGCTGCGGCGAGAACGGCGAAGGCGAGCCTTGAGAGGTCTTGGAGTCAGGATTTCGATAACTCACCGAAATCTCTTGATGGATGATTCGTGGCGAATCTGCTTAGCATTCGCCAGCGTGAGCAAGGGGCGTTTCGGTAGTTCGCTGGAATAGACAACAAGTGCCCCCACTGATTCACAGCAGTGGGGGCACTTGAGTCGTTTGACGGCAACGGTGACGGCAACGTCAGCGGACGACAGCTGCGGCGGGTGGGGCGTCAGGGTCGTCACCGGTCGGGCTGAGCGCTGCGCCGAGGGTGTCGATGGCCTGCCGCTGGAGGCGGAGTCGGACGTGGGCGTAGACGCCGGCGGTGACGCCGATGTGGGCGTGTCCGAGGAGTTCCTTGATGACGACGAGGTCCACGCCCTGCTCCAGGAGAAGGGTCGCCGTCGAGTGTCGGAGGTCGTGGAAGCGGATGCGTCGGAGTCCGGCCCGGTCGAGGAAGCTACGGAAGCGGCGGGTGAGGTTGGTGGGGTCGAGTGGCTTGCCCTTCGGGGTGGTGAAGACGAGCCCGTTGTCCGTCCAGCCGTTCCGGCCGACTGGCGTTCTTCCTGCTGTCGTTCCTGGTGGATCTTGAGGGAGTCGATGCACTCGGTGGGAAGGGCGATGCGGCGTTCGGAGGCGAGGGTCTTGGTGTGCAGGATGGTCAGGCCCTGGGTGCGGGTGCGCTGGAGGGAGCGGTGGATGGTAGCGGTGTCGCCATCGAGGCCGAGGTCTTCCCAGTGGAGGCCGAGGAGTTCGCCCTTGCGGAGTCCGGTGCGCAGGGCGAGTTCGTACAGGGCGTGCAGACGGTCGTCGGCAGCCGTCCGGAGGAACTGTCGGACTCCGGCGGTGAGGGCCTGGAAGCGTCTGGAGCGGGGCGTGGTCGTCTTGACGTTCCGGGCGATGTTGCGCGGCAGTTCGTCCTCGCGGACGGCGTGTTCCAGGGCTGACTTGAGGACGGAGTGGACGTACGTCACGGTCAGCGGCGACAGCGTCTTGCCGCAGCACTGACCGACGGCGCAGCACGACCGCCGGGACGTGTCCCGTTCCTGGATGCAGCACTGGCAGGTGGTGCGGAGCCCATCGAGGAAGGCGCGTACATCGCGTGCGGTGAGCCGTGCGAGCTTCTTCTTGCCGAGGCCGGGGATGAGGTGGAGGCGGACGCAGGCCGTGTAGCGGGTGTGGGTGTTCTCGCGGAGCTGGTGAACGGCGACGTTCTCCAGCCAGTACGTCAGGTACGCGGCCACGCTGCCCTGCCCGGAGGGGACGGAGAGGCCGCGGTTGCTGGCGGCGATCTTCTCGGTGAGCTTGGCCAGGGCCTCCTTCCTGGTGGTGCCGTAGACACGGATGCGTTTGCGGGTGTTGCCGGGGGCGAGGACGTATCCGGCGGCACCGCCCACGCCTACCACCGCCGTCGTCGGCCACCTCGCCCGGCGAGCGCCCGGCCTGCTGAGGATGCTGCGGCAGACCGACTCCGATCACGTCCTGCTCGACGGAACGCTCGCTGCATGCGACCGAGTCGGCGACAGCCGGGCCGACTTCTCCCAGAAGCACCGTCGCCACGGCGTGAACGTGCAGGTCGTGGCCGATCCCGCGGGCAAGCTGCTGTGGATCTCACCCGCACTGCCCGGCCGCACCCACGACCTGACCGCTGCCCGAACCCACCGCATCATCCGTATCTGCGAACGCCAGGGCGTTCCCGTCCTCGCAGACCGCGCCTACATCGGCGCCGACTCCTGGGTGATCACATCCATCAGGCGCCTCCCGCCCAAGGACCTCAACCCGACCCAGCGGACGATCAACCGGTCCCTGTCAGCGGCACGAGCACCCGTCGAACGAAGCATCGCAAGACTGAAGTCCTGGCGCATCTTCCGCCGGGCCCGCTGCAGCCCCAACCGCATGTCCGTCATCGCCGCCGTCGACCCCTACACGCCTACCTGCGCTGGCGCAACAACAACGTCTGCCACTCCGACGTCCTCGCCGCCCAACGCCGCGAACGCGCCCGCATCCGCAGCGAAAAGCACATCCGCTGGGGCGGCCGGCCTGTCACGAAGGCTGCCTGAGCAGCTACACCCGTTCCTGAAACACCCTGATCTCCGTCGGTGCGAGGGCTCGCACCGTTGCCCAAGCTGACTGCTCGGTCAGCTCGTGGGCCCACTCTTCGAGATCAGCTCCAGCACCGTGGAAGAACCACGAGTTGAAGCTCCCCAGGGCTTCCAGGGCGGGGTCGGATCTGAAACGGATCTCGCAGTGGACCTGTAGGTAATGGTCGAAATCACCATCCTCGCCGGAGACCTCGAACTGCCGCACAGGGTCCACCGTGAACGTCGGCGGACCGTCGAACGAGTAGGTCCCGTACTGGAAAAGGAGGCCATCGGCGTCAGGGGTGTCTGAGACGTCGAACAGCTGTCGACCGAAGCGAAGGAACGCTTCCCAGGCATCTTCGGCCCCAAGGCGGCCAACCGCCTGCTGCCCTGCTCGCAGCTCTACTTCCAGGAGCCCCGCGGCCTCGCCGATCGACAGCCTCCGCGTCATCCCGCCCTCCTTGATCGCAGCGGCTCAGCCTACTCAGCCCGGCGAAGGCTCCCGGTCAGAGCACTAGGTTCTGTCCGAGGCCGAGCAGGCCGTCGTCTGGCAGGCCATCCTCGATCACACCCCTTACAGCCTGGGACTTTCCAGGTCAGATGGGGACACGGCGGCTGACAGGCGAGCTGTTCTTCAAGCTGTACTGGATCCGCTCCACCGGACCCCGGGTGGGCAGGTACCTCAAACGCTGAAGACTGATCTTCCGGCGTCCGGACAAGCGGGCCGTCGGGTACTTCGACCGCAAGGTCCACCTGATCGCCGACCGGCACCCGGCCCATCGCTCGAAGACTGTCCGGGCCTGGCTCGCCGGCCACGAGGGCGAGATCGAGCTGAGCTTCCTGCCGTCGTGCTTACCCGAGCTGAATCCGGACGAGCTGGTCAACGCCGACCTCAAACGCAGCCCGCCCCGCACCCACCGGGCCAGGCACCAGGGCGAACCCACAGACACGGGCGGCGCCGAAAGCAGCTCAGGAGGGCAGTCACCGCACCCTGCTCCGCCCGCATCCGGGGCATGGGTCTGGCGGGCAAGCCGGATCTGATCCTGAACCGAATGGCCGATGTACGCGATCGCTTGGAGCGCAGGGAGCGGGCGAGTCGTCGTCCAGGAACCAAGCGTTCCCGGGACGCCTGACGGCAGGCGAGGGAGATCCTCGGAGAACCATGGCCCTCCGGGGATCTCTACCGACCCGGCCGGGACCAGGGAGCCGCGAGGCGTGGTCAGCGGCAGACGACCGGGTACGAACCGTCCTGCCCGTCCTCCTCGTCCCCCAGGTCGTCCCCGACGCCGAGATCGTCGTCGGCGGGTGTGGGCAGGCGTGCGCCGCGGCTCACCGCGATGCGGTGTACGTTGCCGAGTGCTTCGGTCAACCGGACCGCGAGCAGGTGCAGTTCGCCCGGAGTCCACTGCCGCTTGTCCAGGACCTGCGTGGCCTCCTGGAAGAGTTCCCCGGCCAGGCCGAGCTGGGTCGCCTCCATGGTGTCGGCGAGCCGGGACAGGTATCCGGCCCCGTCGCCTGCGAGGTAGCAGGGCTTGCCCTCGGGCCCGGTCCACGGCAGCAGGCGCAGTTGTCCGGTCCCGCTCGTCATGCCGTGATCTCCATTCCGTTGATCAGCCGGGGGCTGATGTCGATGCCGCGCGCTGCCAGTCGGAGCGTGCGGCGCCGACCTTGCCGTTTCTGTGCCTCCCGCTGCTCGTGTGCGGCCAGGTACGGGCGGACCAGCCCGATCTCCTCACCACGCAGTACCCGGGCGGCCGGTGCGCGAGCCGGACAGGCGGTCGGCGCCCCTACGGCAAGGCCGGCGGACGAGCGAACAGGTCTGCGGTGGCGGACCGGAGCGGGCCACAGCAGCCACAGCAGCCGCAGCAGCGGCTCGAAGACGTGGGCGATACAGTGCGGCATGTCGACGCTCCTTGTCAGCGTTGGCCACGCCCCCGGACCGTTCGCCCGGTCGCGGGGGTCCTGACGAGACGACAGCGTGCCGACCGGTGATGCGTCGCAGTTGCACCGAAGGGTGCAATTCCGCCCGCCGGAAATCCGCTATATCCCGACCCACTCCGCGTACTGCGACAACGAGCCGTTACGCGCCCGCTCCCGCCGCTTCAGCGCCAGCACGGTCTCTCGCACGGTCGGGTGGTAGCGGGTCTGCTGCGGGGCGATGCGCCGGGCCTGGTGGAGGCAGTCCAGCGCCTTGTCCGGGTGGCCCGCCCAGGCGTGGGCCCGGCCGAGGTCCATCCAGTGGTGCCCGGCCCGGGAACGGGTCCAGCCGCGCGGGATGCGCACGCTGTCCGCGAGTTCGATCGCACGCCCGAAGTCATCGGCATCCGAGGCGATCGCCACGGCATGCACACCGACGTTCACCGGCCCCCAGGTGACACCGAAGTCCGGCAACTCGCCCGTCGCCTGGGCCAGGGCACGGGCCTCGGCCAGGCGGGCGTCGGCGTGGTCCCGGTCCTTCATCCGGCCCGCGATGGTCGCAGCGCGCAGGTGCAGCATGCCCCGCATCGCCTCGATGCCCGCCGGGCGGCGTGACTCCTGGCCGTCGAGGTCCCGCAGCGCCCGGTCGACCACCCGCAGACCCACGTCGTACCGACCCGACGACAACGTGGTCTGCGCACGCAGAACGGCATGCATCGCGACCAGCCCCGGCTCGTCGGCACGCGGCGCGGTCCACGCCAGCCGGTCCAGCGCGACGGTCGCCAGATCGAGGAAGCCGAGCTTCCACGCCACGGTGAACACACACCGGAACGTCTCCGCCAGACATTCGTAGGCCAGCCGCTGCTCCTCCCCGGTACTGGTGTGCACGGCCTGCACCGACTCGTCGATCAACGCGGGCAGGTCGCGTGCCATGTTCATGTACTGCGCCTGACGGCGCTGCTCCAGAGCTCGCTGGACATCCGCCCAGATCAACGAGGCCGGACGAGGAGCCGTCTCCCAGTCCAGCGCGATGTCCCAGTTCTCCAGCCCCTCACGGATCGGCTGGATCAGGGCGTCCATGCGGTCGCGCCGCAATTCGTCGGCGTACGGCTGTCCCAGCAGGTCGGATGTGGAAACACCCAGCGCACGGGCACAGGCGGCGACAAGAGCCGGAGAAGCGGGCTTCTGCCCGCACTCGACCTTCGACAACAGCGACTTCGACAGGTGCGCCCGCATCGCCAGCCCCTGCTGCGTCAGGCCGCGCTGCTTCCGGACGCGGGCGATCCGAGTGCCGGTGTGCTCATCGATGCTCTGCGACACGGCCAACTCCGTTCTGCGGCAACACTCAGACGGTACCCCTGCCACAAGATCCCGGACCGGCCGAACAGTGATCACCTCGGCTGCCCGCAGGACCGCACCGCGCCGTCCCGACGCTTCGGACCACCCCTCTGCCGGACGACCAGCCGACGGACACGGCGCACCACCGAAGCGGGATGTGTCCGACAGCCGGCCGATCACAGGACCTGCCGACGTGCGCCGGCACCTGGCATCCCGGGCCGGTCATGCGCGACCCGTGCCGACGTCACCACCGCCCGGAGGATCCACGGCGCGCGTGTACGAGACATAACTCAGAGTGACGAACCCGGTGTCGACCGGTGAGAGCGCCCGTATGCTGGCCGTGTACCGCCTGTCGGGGGCCAGGCCTGCTGCCGGGCGGACGAGGAGGTGAGAGGCAATGGGCATTGCCGTCGACCACACAGGGCCCTGGACCGTCGCCGACGTCCTCGCCCTGCCCGAAGACCGCACCACGCGTTACGAACTGCTGGGGGAGTCCCTCGTGATGTCCCCCGCCCCCGGCATCCGCCACCAGCGGGTCTCGCTCCGCCTCGCCATGATCCTCCACGCGGAGGCCCAGGCCGCCAAGGCCCCGGTCGAGGTGCTGGAGGCCGTCAACGTCATCCTGCCCTCCGGTCTCGTCGTCCCCGATCTCGTGGTGACCGACGCCGGCGCGACCGCCGAGGACGGTGCCGGCGTCGACGCCGACGGCGTGCGGCTCGTGGTCGAGCTGGTCTCTCCCGGCAACCGCATGGTGGACCGCAAGTTCAAGCCGATGCTCTACGCGGAGGCGGCCATCCCGCACTTCTGGCGGCTCGAGTTCGACCCCGCGCCCATGCTCGTGGTCTACGAGCTGGAAAGCGGCCGGTACGTGGAGCGGACGACCGCACTCGCAGGCACGACCACTGACCTGGACGACCCGTTCCCGATCACCCTCGATCCTGCCGGACTCACTCGGCAGTAGCGAAGAGGCTGAAGAGGCTTCGGAAGCGGCGGGTGTGGTCGGCGGGGCCGAACGGCCTCGGCGCGGTTCGTCGGATCGTCGGCGTAGGGCCGCCCCGGCGGCTCGGGCGCGGAGGAACCCGGCGCCCGAGCGCAGGCGGCGACAAGAGGGGTGGGGCCCCGCGACGCATGGCGCACTGGTCTCTCCGGACCCTCAGCCGGAGAGGCGGGAAAGGCCGGAGAGGCCGGCGAACCCGACCCGCGCCACCCGCAGCCGGCCGCGCAGTGCGAGCCGCAGGTCGTGTACGCCCTCGGCGGTGAAGGCGGCGTCGAGGGTGGTGTAGTCGTACGGCCCCGAAGTGGGCGTGGAGGGCGTGTCGGGCGACAGCGACAGCGTCGCGAGGGGCGGGCCGCCGGCGAGGGAGACCTCCACCGTGCCCTCGCCCGCCGCCTCCACGGTCACCCGCGTCACGCCGGGGCCGAAGTCGCAGTGGCGGTAGAGGAGCTCGCCGGTGGTGTCGTCCGTCGCGGGGGTCACCGCGTCGCCCGACACCTTCGTGCGGTCCACGAGCGCGATGCCGCTGTGCTCGTCGAAGGAGGCCGCCTCCAGGCCGTGGGCGACGACGGGGCGCGGGGCGGCCGGTTCGCCGTCGAGGACGACCGTCTCCCGCAGCCGGACGTCCTCGCTGGAGGCCCCGGCCAGCAGCTCGTACGGGCCCGGCTCCCGCCGCCACCGGCCGTGCGCCGCGTCCCAGAACGCGAAGGACGACAGGGGGAGGGTGAAGGACAGGTCCGCGGACTCGCCGGGGGCGAGGGTGACGCGGCGGTGGGCCGCCAGTTCGCGGCGCGGGCGCGGCACCGACGGGTCCGCGGCCCGCGTGTAGAGCTGGGCGACCTCGTCGGCGGTGACGGTGCCGGTGTTGGTGACGGTGAAGGAGACGCGCACCGCCGTGTCGTCGGCGCGGGCGCGCAGGTCCGTGTAGGAGAACGTCGTGTACGACAGGCCGTGCCCGAAGGGGAACAGGGGGGTGCCGTCGAAGTAGAGGTAGGTCTGGCGGCCGCCGATGACGTCGTAGTCGAGCAGGTCCGGCAGGTCGGCGTCGTCGGCGTACCAGGTCTGCGGCAGGCGCCCGGCGGGGGAGACGTCCCCGGCGAGCACCCGGGCCAGGGCGGTGCCCGCGGCCTGGCCGCCGTGCGCCGTCCACAGCACCGCCGGGAGCGCGGCCGGGTCGACGGCGTAGGGGTAGGCCGACACCAGCACCAGCGCCGTACGGGGGTTGGCGGTGCGGGCGGCGCGCAGCAGGCGCTCCTGGTGGGCGGGCAGGCGCAGCGTCGTGCGGTCCTCGGTCTCCCGGCCGTTGATGTGCGGGTCGTTGCCCGCCACGACCACGACGACGTCCGCCCCGGCCGCGGCCCGCGTCACCGCCTCCTCGCCGCGCTCGGCGACGACCACCTCGAAGACCTCGGGGACCTCGGGGTCCTGCGCCTCGGCAACCTTCACGCCGTCGGCGCCCACACAGACGTGCCGGCCCGTCCCGAGATGCCTGAGGAGGTGGCCGTCCTCGTGGGGCTCCAGGCGGAACGTCTCCTGCACCACCCAGCCGCCGGGCTGGTCGGCCGAGGCGCGTACGTAGCCGTCGTCGGCGACCGACAGGTAGCGGCCGTCGGGGGCGCGCAGGGTCAGGACGTCCTCGCCCCAGTCGACGAGGGCCAGTTCGGTGCCGGTGGCGTCGGTGGTGAGCGGGGGCAGGTCGGTGCGGCCGGAGAGCAGCGCCGGGTCGAGGGCGCCCTCGGCGCCGCGGGCCGCGCCGGGGTCGTCCTGGGCCGCCGGCACGTGCAGGAAGGTCCCGGCGGAGGTCTTGAGCCGGACCCGGTCCGCCCCCTCCGCGAGGACGACCCGCTCGGCGCCGAACCGCTCGGACAAGCCGTCCAGCGGGGTGGAGCGGTGGATGAGGGTGCCGCTGTACCAGTCGAGCTTGCACTCGTCGGCGAGCGGGCCGACGACGGCGATCCGGGCGTCAGGGGCCGGCGGCAGCAGGCCGTCGTTCTTGAGCAGGACGACCGCCTGCTCGGCGGCCTCCCGGGCGAGCGCGCGGTGCTCCGGGGTGTCGAAGGCGCCGTCCTCCTCGTACGCCCCGGGGCCGTCGAACTCGCCGAGGCGGAAGCGGACCGACAGCTGGCGGCGTACGGCCGTGTCGATGTCCGCCTCGGTCAGCAGGCCCTGCGCGAGGGCCCCGCGGACGCGTGCGGTGATCTTCGAGGAGTCCGTGCCGTGGTCGGTGAAGCTGTCCACGCCGGCCCGCAGCGCGGCGGCGGTCGCCTCCTCGTGGGTGTCGAAGTAGTGCTCGGAGTCGACCAGGTTGGACGGCGCCCCCGCGTCCGAGCAGACCAGCAGCTCCTGGTGGGTCCAGGCGCGCAGGTGCTCGCGCAGGTACGGCGAGACGTGGTTGGGGCGGCCGTTGACCAGGTTGTACGCCGGCATCACACCGGCCACCGCGCCCGCCTCGACCGTCTCGCGGAAGGCGCGCAGGTCGTACTCGTGCAGCACGCGCGGGCGGACGGAGGACGAGGAGGTGTCCCGGTCGGTCTCGTTGTTGTGGGCGAGCCAGTGCTTCAGGACGGGGGCCGTGCGCCAGTACACCGGGTGGTCGCCGCGCAGGCCGCGGGTGTAGGCGGTGGCGATGGCCGAGGTGAGCTTCGGGTCCTCGGAGTAGCCCTCCTCGTTGCGGCCCCACAGGGGGTGGCGCAGCAGGTTGACGGTGGGTGCCCAGACGTTGAGGCCGACGCGGTCGTCCCGGGCGCGCATCGCGCGGGCCTCCCGGGAGACCGCCTCGCCGACGCGCCGTACGAGGTCCTCGTTCCAGGTGGCGCCGAGGCCCACCGCCTGCGGGAAGACCGTCGCCGGGCCCATCCACGCCACGCCGTGCAGGGCCTCCTGGCCGGTGCGGAAGGCGGCGATGCCGAGCCGCTCCACGGCGGGCGTGAACTGGTGCAGGAACCCGATCTTCTCGTCGAGCGTGAGACGCGCCATCAGGTCGTCGATGCGCTTGCCGAACGGCAGGTGCGGATCCCGGAAGGGCGGCGCGGACGGCGTGGATGTGGACACGTGGGGTTCCCCTTGCGGTGGACTTGCGACGGATCGGCACGGCGCTTTCGAAGCGCTTCGATGCTGATGAGGTGTCACGGTCGTGTCAAGACACCGCGAGGTAACATCCTCCGTTTTTCCCCGTGTTGACGACTCCGTGGAGCGGCCCCGGAGCCCGGCGGGCGTTCGGCGAATCTTGCGGGCTCCCCTTGTGCGCCCCTGGGTGTTCACTTAACCTCGCTGCAACATCGAAGCGCTTCGACTACGAGAGTCCCCAGGACCGCGCCTCTCTTCACCTCTCTGAACCTCTCCTGCGCGGACCGCCTCAGCTCCGCCAAGGCCAGCCAAGCTCCGCCAAGCCAAGCCAAGCTCCGCCAAGCCCAGCCAAGCTCAGCCAGTTCCACTCGAGACACCGCAGCCGACGGCTCCACCGCCGGGTGTCCTGGTGCGCCATGAAGGGTTGACGCAATGACACCGAACGCCGCCTCCGGCCCCAGCCGGAGAAACTTCCTCGCCTCCTCCGCGGTCGCCGCCGCAGCGGTGGCGGGCGGAATGCCGCTGCTCGCCGCCTGCGGCGGATCCGACGGCGGCTCGCGGGAGGGCACCACGTCCGGCAAGGACGCCGAGAAGCTGCTGCCGGCGTACGTGGCCGGCAACGTGGTCACCCCGGACATCCCCAGCAGGAACGGTTCCGCGGTCGGCTTCACCGGCAAGCTGGACATCGCGGACCTGAAGACCTCGGTGCCCGAGAAGCTCGGCAAGGGCGGCAGGGTCACCGTCATGTCGCCGTTCTGGGGCTCCCCGCCCAAGGCCGGCAACGCCTACTACCGGGCGATGAACGACCTCATCGGCGTCGACGTGCGGTGGCAGAACCAGGACGGCAACACCTACGACCAGAAGCTCGGCGCGGTCCTCGCTTCCAGCAACGTCCCGGACGTGGTGGTCGTCCCCGGCTGGAACATGACGGGCAAGATCCCCAGCGCCATCATCAGCAAGTTCGCCGACCTCGGCCCCTACCTGTCCGGGGACGCGGTCAAGGAGTACCCCAACCTCGCGGCGATCCCGACGGACGCCTGGCAGCGCTCCATCTTCGGCGGCAAGCTGCGCGGCCTGCCCATGCCGTCCTCGTACGTCACCGGCATCGTGCCCCTGTACCGCCAGGACGTCTTCGAGAAGGAAGGGTACGAAGTACCCAAGTCCGCCGACGAGTTCCTGGCGCTGGCCAAGGAGATCACCAACGCCAGGGCCAAGCGCTGGGCCTGCCTGGACATGAAGTGGACCGCCTTCAACGCCTTCGGCGTGCTCTCCGGCGAGGAGAAGTCGCTCGGCTGGAACGAGGTCGACGGCAAGCTGGTCTACCGCATCGAGACCGAGGAGTACCTCGAAGCGCTGGAGTGGACCCGCAAGCTGTTCGCCGCCGGCGTCGTCCACCCCGACGCCGAGCTGGGCAAGAGCAACGCCGCCGACCCCGGGCCCAAGTTCGCCGCGGGCGAGTTCCTCATCTACAACCAGGACCTCTCGCAGTGGTGGAGCCGCACCGCCGAACAGGCCACGCAGAACCCGGACTTCAAGGTCTGGGGCATGGACATCTTCGGCCACGACGGCGGAGAGCCGAGGCTGTGGGCCAAGAACCCGGCCGGCATCTTCGCCTTCGTCAACAAGAAGGCCTCGAAGGACGTGATCCGTGACGTGCTGGCCGTCGCCAACGTCACCGCCGCGCCGTACGGCACCAAGGAATACATGATGACCAACTACGGCATCGAGGGCACCCACTACACCGTCAGGGACGGCGTGCCCACCAAGACCGACCAGGGCAACATCGACGTGATGAACGCCTACGTGATGATCGCCAGCCCCGCGGCGACCATCGCCCACCCCGACTTCCCCGAGGTCGCCAAGGGCCAGGTCGAGTGGCAGCAGCGGATGGGCGCCTTCACCCGGAAGTCGGCGTTCTACGGCATGCAGATCACCGAGCCCGCCCGCTGGACCAACCTCTCCAACGACTTCGAGCAGCTGGAGGACGACATCGTCCGCGGCCGCAAGAAGATCGGCGACATGCAGCAGGCCGTCTCCGACTGGCGGAGCAAGGGCGGCGACAAGCTGCGCGACTGGTACAAGAAGCTGCTCGACGAGAACGGTCCGGCGGCGAACTGACCGGCACCGAGGCAAGGAGAACGGCCGTGTCCCACAGCACGGTGCCTCGGAGCGGGACCGAGGCCGAAGCGACGAAGAAGACCCGGGGCGTGCCCGGGTCCCGGAAGCGGAAACCACCCGCCGGGAAACCACCCGCCGGGAAACCGCCCGCCGGGAAACTGAGCCTGAGACTCCGGTTCAAGCGCGACCGCGTGCTGCTGCTGATGACGCTGCCGGCCGTCCTGCTGGTCCTGCTCTTCAACTACGTGCCGATCCTCGGCAACGTCGTCGCCTTCCAGGAGTACGACCCCTACATCAGCGACAACGGGATCGTCTCCATCCTGAACAGCCCGTGGGTGGGCCTGGAGAACTTCCAGCGCATCTTCGAGGACTCCGCCTTCTGGAACGCGGTGCGGAACACGCTGGTGCTGTTCTTCCTCCAGCTCGTGCTGTTCTTCCCCATCCCCATCCTGCTCGCGCTGCTCATCAACAGCGTGATCAGGCCCCGGGTGCGGGCGGTCGCGCAGGCCGTCCTCTACCTGCCGCACTTCTTCTCCTGGGTGCTGGTCATCGCCGTCTTCCAGCAGCTCTTCGGCGGCGCCGGCATCCTCTCCCAGCTCCTGCGGCAGCACGGGTACGACGGGCTGGACCTCATGTCCGACCCGGGCACCTTCCCGTTCCTGCTCACCGCGCAGAGCGTGTGGAAGGACGCCGGCTGGGGGATCATCGTCTTCCTCGCCGCGCTGGCCTCGGTCAGCCCCGACCTGTACGAGGCCGCCGCGATGGACGGCGCCGGGCGCCGGCGCCGCATGTGGCACGTCACCCTGCCCGCGCTGCGCCCGGTGATCGCCCTGCTGCTGGTGCTGCGGGTCGGCGACGCCCTCACCGTCGGCTTCGAGCAGATCCTGCTCCAGCGCGACGCCGTCGGACCGGGGGCGGCGGAGGTGCTGGACACCTTCGTGTGGTGGAACGGCGTGCGCAACCAGGACTTCGGTTACGCGGCCGCCGCGGGGCTCGTCAAGGGCGTCGTCAGTCTCGGCCTGGTCCTGGCCGCGAACAAGGTGGCCCACCTCATGGGCGAGCAGGGGGTGTACAAGAAGTGACCGCCATGACCGACGAACCCGCGCGGCGGCCCGCCCGCAAGCCCGGCCGCTGGGCGGCTCCGCCCCGGCCGGTGTGGGAGGAGAAGCCCAGCCCGGCCGGAGTCGCCGGCAAGGGACTGGTGCTGGCCCTGGCCTGCCTGGCGATCCTGTTCCCGCTGTGGATCGTCGTCGTCACCAGCCTGTCCTCGCGCAGGACCATCGACGAGGCCGGCGGACTGGTGATCGTCCCCAAGGACATCACCTTCGTCGCCTACCAGGAACTGCTCAGTGGCGGCCAGGTCACCCGCGCCGCGATCATCAGCGTCGTCGTCACCCTCGTCGGCACGCTGTTCTCGATGGCGGTGTCGGTGCTGTGCGCCTACGGCCTGTCCCGCAGCGGCTCCCTCGGCCACCGCTGGCTGCTGATGGTGCTGCTGGCCACCATGTTCTTCAGCGCCGGTCTCATCCCCACCTACCTGCTGGTGCAGTCGCTGGGACTGACCGACAGCTACCTCGCGCTGATCCTGCCGAGCGCGGTCAGCGTCTTCAACATCCTGGTGCTGCGCGGCTTCTTCACGGGCATCTCCCAGGAGCTGACCGACAGCGCCCGCATCGACGGCGCCGGGGACTTCCGCATCCTGTGGCAGATCGTGATGCCGCTGTCCCGGGCGGTCCTGGCGGTGATCACCCTGTTCTACGCCGTCGGGTACTGGAGCGCCTGGTTCAACGCCTCCCTCTACCTGAACGACCAGGACATGATGCCCCTGCAGAACGTCATGATCCAGCTCGTGCAGAAGCAGGAGGCGCCGGTCGGTCTCGGCCAGGCGATCAAGACCGGTGAGCTGTCCGGCCTGGCCGTGCAGATGGCCGTCATGGTCATGGCCCTGCTGCCCGTCGCCGTCCTGTCGCCCTTCGTCCAGCGCCACTTCAAGAAGGGCATGCTCACCGGCGCGGTCAAGGGCTGACGCGCCGGGCCGGGCACCCCTCCCGCCCCGTCGCGGCCGGCCTGCACCTGACGGCGGCCGGCCGCGACGGTCCCACCGTCCCCGCCCGCTCCTCGCCCCTCTCTCCTCCGCCCCCCTTCCTCGCCTTCCTCGCCTTTCCCGCCCTCCGGGCCGCACAGAACGAGGTATGTCATGCACGCGTCCCGTCTGAGCCGCCGTGCCGTTCTCGCCGGGACCGCGGCGAGTGCCGCGCTCACCGCCGTCCCGCTCGCCTCCGGGCGCGCACAGGCCGCCGACGGTCCGGCACAGGCCGCCGACGGTCCGGCCCCGGCCACCGACGGGGCGGCCCGGACCACCGCCTACCGCTGGCGCAACGTCGTCATCGGCGGCACCGGCTTCGTCACCGGCCTCCTCTTCCACCCCTCCGTCCGCGGCCTCGCCTACGCCCGCACCGACATCGGCGGCGCCTACCGCTGGGAGAGCCGCACCGCCCGCTGGGTGCCGCTCCTGGACCACCTCGGCTGGGACGACTGGAACCTGCTCGGCGTCGAGGCGATGGCCGTCGACCCCGCCCACCCCGACCGGCTCTACCTGGCCCTCGGCACCTACGCCCAGCCCTGGGCCGGCAACGGCGCCGTCCTGCGCTCGACGGACCGCGGCGCCACCTGGCGGCGCACCGACCTCACCGTCAAGCTGGGCGCCAACGAGGACGGCCGCGGCACCGGCGAGCGGCTCCTGGTCGACCCGCGCGACAGCGACACCCTGTGGCTGGGCACCCGGCACGACGGACTGCTCAAGTCCACCGACCGGGGCGCCAGTTGGTCCCCGGCGCCCGGCTTCCCGCCCGCCCCCACCGCCACCGGCCAGGGCGTCACCCTCCTCGTCGCCGCCGGCCGCGCCGTGTACGCCGGCTGGGGCGACTCCGGCGGCACCGCACCGAACCTCTACCGCACCACCGACGGCACCACCTGGCACCCCGTCCCCGGACAGCCGGCCGGCGCCGCCGCCCGGGTCCCGATTCGCGCCGCCTACGACGCCCACGCCCGCGAGCTGTACGTGACGTACGCCGACGCGCCCGGCCCCAACGGCCAGACCGCCGGCAGCGTGCACAAGCTGCGCACCACCGACGGGACGTGGACCGAGGTCACGCCGGTCCGGCCGGGCGGTACGGCGGCCGACGGCTCGGCGGACACCTTCGGCTACGGCGGCGTCGCCGTCGACGCCCGCCGCCCCGGCACCGTCGTCGTCTCCACCAACAACCGCTGGGCCGCGGTCGACACCCTGTTCCGCACCACCGACGGCGGCCGGACCTGGACGTCCCTGAAGGACTCCGCCGTCCTCGACGTCTCCGAGACGCCGTACCTGAGGTGGGGCGAGGAGAAGCCCAAGTTCGGCTGGTGGATCCAGGCCCTGGCCGTCGACCCGTACGACTCCCGGCACATCGCCTACGGCACCGGCGCCACCGTCTACGGCACGCGGGACCTGACGCACTGGGCCCCGTGGATCCGCGGCCTGGAGGAGGCGTCCGTCACCCGGCTGATCTCGCCCCCGGCCGGGCCCGCGCACCTGCTGAGCGGCTCGCGGGACATCGGCGTGATGTACCACGAGCGGCTCACCGCCTCCCCCTCGCGCGGCATGGCCACCCACCCCGTCTTCGGCTCGGCGACGGGACTGGCGCAGGCCGCGCGCAGACCGGCGTACGTCGTGCGCGCGGGCTGGGGCGACCACGGCAACGGCGCCTTCTCGCACGACGGCGGCCGGACCTGGGCGCCCTTCGCGGCTCAGCCCCCGCTCGGCAGGGACGCGCCGGGGCCGATCGCCACCAACGCCGACGGCAGCGTGCTGCTGTGGTCCTTCGTGCACGGGGACGGCACGAAGCACCCGGCCCACCGCTCGGCGGACAACGGCACCACCTGGACCGAGGTCCCCTCCTTCCCCCGGGGCGCCACACCGGTCGCCGACCCGGCCGACCCGGCGCGCTTCTACGCCTACGACACCGCCACGGGGACGCTGTACGCCGGCACCGACGGCGGCCGGTCCTTCGCCGCCCGCGCCACCGGCCTGCCGGCCGGGGACAGCCAGTACGAGCTGGTCGCGGCACCGGGCCGGTCCGGCGACCTGTGGCTGAGCGCGAAGGAGAACGGGCTGTACCGCTCCACCGACGGCGGCGCCGCCTTCCGCAAGGTCACCAGTTGCCGGGCCTCGCACACCCTCGGCTTCGGCAAGGCCGCCGACGGCGCCGCCTACCCGGCGCTCTACCAGGTCGGCTCCGTCCAGGCCGGACTCACCGCCGTCCACCGCTCCGACGACGAGGGCAGGACGTGGGTGCGGATCAACGACGACGCCCACCAGTGGGGCTGGACCGGCGAGACCATCACCGGCGACCCCCGCGTGTACGGCCGCGTCTACCTCGCCACCAACGGGCGCGGCATCCAGTACGGGGAGCCGGTCTGATGCCGGGCCGCACCCCGGACCTCGGCGACGCGACCCGCGGCCGTCTCCTCTTCGGCGGCGACTACAACCCCGAGCAGTGGCCCGAGGAGACCTGGCACGAGGACGTCCGGCTGATGAAGGACGCCGGCGTCAACTCCGTGACCCTCGGCGTCTTCTCCTGGTCGAAGCTGGAACCGCAACCCGGCGAGCGGGACTTCGGCTGGCTGGACCGCCTGATGGACCTGATGCACGGCAACGGCATCGGCGTCGTCCTCGCCACCCCCACCGCCTCGCCCCCGCCGTGGCTCGGCCGCCTCCACCCGGAGACCCTGCCCCGCGACGAGGACGGCCGTATCGAGTGGTGGGGCGGCCGGCAGCACTTCTCCCACTCCAGCGCCGCCTACCGCCGCCACGCCGCCGCGATCACCGAGGCCCTCGCCGCCCGCTACGCGCACCACCCCGCCCTCACCCTGTGGCACATCAACAACGAGTACTGCACCTACGACCACGGCGACGAGGCCGCCGCCCGCTTCCGCACCTGGCTCCAGGCCCGGTACGGCACCCTCGACGCCCTCAACACCGCCTGGGGCACCGCCTTCTGGAGCCAGGGCTACGGCGACTGGGAGGAGGTTGTGCCACCCCGCCGCGCCCACTACCTGAAGAACCCCGCCCAGGTGCTGGACTTCCGGCGCTTCACCTCCGACATGCTCCTGGAGTGCTTCACCGCCGAACGCGACATCGTCCGCCGCCACACCCCCCACCTCCCGGTCACCACCAACTTCATGCCGCTGTGGTTCGGCCAGGACGCCTGGCGCTGGGCCGAGGAGGAGGACGTCGTCTCCGTCGACCTCTACCCCGACCCGCGCGACCCCCTCGGCGCCCAGCACGGCGCCTTGGTGCAGGACATGACCCGCTCCCAGGCGCGCGGCCCCTGGATGCTCATGGAGCAGGCGACCGGGCAGGTCGGCTGGCGCCACGTCAACCCGCCCAAGCCGCGGGGCCTGAACCGCCTGTGGTCCCTGCAGGCCGTGGCCCGCGGCGCGGACGCCGTCTGCTACTTCCAGTGGCGGCAGTCCCGGCAGGGCGCGGAGAAGTTCCACTCCGCGATGGTCGGCCACGCGGGCGAGGAGGGCCGTACCTTCCAGGAGGTCAAGCGGATCGGCGCGGACCTGGCCACGATCGCCCCGCACGTGTCCGGCCGCCCGGTGGACGCCCGCATCGCGATCCTGCACGACTGGCACTCCTGGTGGGCCGCCACCCAGGAGGCCCGCCCCTCCCGGCGGGTCGACCACCCGGAGATCCTGCGGGCCTGGCACCGCGCCCTGTGGGAGGCGAACCTGCCCACCGACTTCGCCCACCCCGAGCACGACCTGTCCGCCTACCGGGTCGTCGTCGTCCCCCAGCTCTACCTCCTCACCGACGCGGCGATCGACAACCTCCTCGCCCACGTCCGCGGCGGCGGCGTCCTCGTCTGCGGCTTCCTGACCGGCGTGGCCGACCAGGACGACCGGATCCGGCCCGGCGGCATGGACGCCCGGCTGCGCGCCCTGTTCGGCATCCGCACCCTGCACGAGTGGTGGCCGCTGGAGGAGACGGAGACCGCCGACTGCGGCGACTGGCGCGGCACGCTGTGGTCGGAGGAGATCGAACCCGACGGCACCGCCGACGAGACCCTCGCCTACCGGGGCGGCGAACTCGACGGGCTGCCCGCGGTCCTGCGCAAGGGCCGCGCCTGGTACGTCTCCACCCTCCCCGAGCCCGAGGCGCTGCGCGCCCTGCTCACCCGCGCCGCCGCCGAGGCGGGCGTCCGTCCGGTGCTCGACGGGCTGCCGGCCGGCGTGGAGGCCGTCCGCCGCGGTGACGTGCTGTTCCTCCTCCACCACGGCCGCGCACCGGTGACCGTCGACGTGCCGGGCACCCACCGCGACCTGCTGACCGGCGAGACCGTCACCGGCCGGGTCACCCTCGGCCGCCACGGCGTCGCGGTGCTCGCCCCATGACCGGCCACCCCGTCCACGGAACGTGGGAACCGGCCCCGGCCGCCCGCTGGGAGGACGCCTTCCTCAGCGGCAACGGCCACCACGGCGCCCTGGTGTACGGCGACCCGGACGACGACCGGGTCGTCGTCACCCACCACACCCTCGTCCGCCCCGACGGCGACGACGGGCAGCGCCGCCCGCCCCGGCTCGCCGCCGCCCTGCCCGCGCTGCGGGAGCGCCTGCTGTCCGGGGACCTCACGGCCGCCGAGTCCTTCACCGACGGCCGCCCGCTGCGCCGGGTGCGCCCCTTCCACCCCGCCTTCCAGACCCGGCTGCGCAGACCACCCGGCTCCGGTACCGGCACCGGCCACGGCTACCGCCGCTCCGTCGACTTCACCACCGGCGAGACGGAGGCCGTCGCCGGCGGCGCGTGGCGCAGCCGCGTCTTCGTCTCCCGCGCCGACGACGTCGTCGTCCAGCACGTCACCGCCGCGCACCTCTTTCTCGACCTGTGCCTGGACCCGCACCTGCCCGGCGCCCCCGCCCGCCTGGGCATCGCCCACGGAGCCGTCCTCACCCCCGAGGGCGCCCTGCTGACCCTGCGCGTCCGCTACCCCGGCGGCGACCTGGCCTACACCGGCGTCACCCTGGCCGCCGTCACGGGCGGCACGGTGACGCTCACGCCCCCCGGCGTGCGCGTCGAGGGCGCCCGGGAACTGCTCCTGCTGACCCGCGTCCACCGCCACACCGGCGACGCGGACACGGTGGCCGAGGGCCGCGCCCTGCGCGACCTGCTGACCGCCCGGCCCTACGACGACCTCCTCGCCCGGCACCTCACCCTGCACCGCACCGCCTACGAACGCGTCACCCTGGACCTCGCCGCCGACCCGGCCGAACGCGCCCTGCCGGGCTCCGAGCTGCTGCGCCGCCCCCGCGGCGCGGCCCTGCCGGAACGGCTCTTCGCCGCCGGCCGCTACCACCTGCTGTCCTCCAGCGGCCTCAACCCGCCCCGCCTGACCGGCCTGTGGACCGGCGACTGGGACACCGCATGGTCCGGCGCCTTCACCGCCGACGCCAACCTCAACCTCCAGACGGCCTCCGCCGCGGCCGCCGCCCTCCCGGAGGTCACCGAGGCCCACGCCCGCCTCGTCCACCGGCAGCTTCCGCACTGGCGCGACAACGCCCGCGAGATCTTCGGCGCCCGCGGCGTGGTCGCCCCCGCCCACTCCGACGGCGAGAGCGGGCACTCCTACCACTTCAGCCGCGAGTACCCCCTCCACCTGTGGACCGCGGGCGCCGACTGGCTGCTCAAGCCGCTCGTCGACCACGACGACGTCCACGGCACCCGTGACCCGCGCACCGCCGCCGCCCTGGCCGAAACCGCCCGCTTCTACGAGGACTTCCTCACCCCCGCCGACGCCGGCGGCCACGTCGTCGCCGTCCCCTCCTACTCGCCGGAGAACCGGCCCGCGAACGGAAGCTGGGGCGCGATCAACGCCGCCATGGACCTCTCCGCCGCCCGCCACGCCCTCCTCACCGCGGCCGACTACCACCCGGACACCCCGGACGCCGTCCGCTGGCGCGCCCTCGCCGGCCGGATCCCGCCCCACCGGATCAACGAGGACGGCGCCCTGGCCGAGTGGGCCTGGCCCGGCCTGGAGGACTCCTACGACCACCGCCACCTCAGCCACCTCTACGGCGTCTGGCCGCTGGACGAGATCAACCCCTACGACACCCCCGGCCCGGCCGCCGCCGCCCACCGTGCCCTGCGCCTGCGCGGCGCCGAGAACGACTCCGCGCACGGGCACCTCCACCAGGCCCTGATCGCGGCCCGGCTCCGCGACGCCGGACACGCCGCCCGCGCCCTCGCCGCCGTCCTGGACGGCGACTACTTCCACGCGTCCCTGATGAGCGCGCACTACCCGGGCCGCGACGTCTACAACGCCGACGCCGCGCACACCCTGCCCGCCGTGCTGATCGAGACGCTCGTGCAGTCCACACCCGGCCGGCTGGTCCTCCTGCCCGCGCCGCCGGCGGGGTACCCGAGCGGTGCGCTGCGCGGGGTGCGGACCCGGTTCGGGGCCACCCTCGACCTCACCTGGACCCCGCACGGCGCCACCGCGGTCCTGCGCCCCACCCGCAGCCACCGCGTCGAACTCCGGACCCCCTCCGGCACCGAACCGCTCGACCTCGTCGCCGGAGAGGACCGCGTCCTCACCCTGCGGACGCGGTGACTCCCCGACATTCCCCCCACCCATGGAAAGGGACACCATGGCAGCACCCCGCACGTCGAGCCGCATCGTCAAGGCCCTGCTGGCCCCGGCCCTGGCGCTCGGCGCCACGGCCGGCCTCGCCTCCGCCCCCGCCCACGCCGCCGTCTGGAACTCCTGCGACCAGTGGGGCAACACGACCCTGAACGGCTACACCCTCTACAACAACATCTGGGGCTCCGGCGCCGGCAGCCAGTGCGTCTGGGCCAACTCCGGCACCCACTGGGGCGTGTGGGCCGACCACCCGAACACCGGCGGCATCAAGTCCTACCCCAACGCCAAGAAGGTGATCGACAAGCCGGTCACCTCCCTCGCCTCGCTCACCAGCAGCTACAACGTCACCGTCCCGTCGTCCGGCGCGTACAACACGTCGTACGACATCTGGGACACCGACTACGACTACGAGATCATGCTCTGGGTCAACCACCACGGCGCCGTCGGCCCGCTCGGCACCTCCCAGGGCACCGTCACCCTCGGCGGCCACACCTGGGACGTCTACAAGGGCAGCAACGGCCACAACGAGGTCTTCTCGTTCCTGCGCACCTCGGACTCCACCTCGGGCACGGTGAACATCCTGCCGATCCTGAAGTGGATCAAGGACACCAAGGGCTGGATGGGCGACGAGACCATCGGCGACGTCCAGTTCGGCTACGAGATCACCTCGTCCTCCGGCGGCCTGGACTTCACCACCCACAACCTGACGGTCAGCGGCGGCTGAGCGCGCCGCACCCCAGGGGGCCGGTCCCTGCCGGGTCGCTGTCGGCCGATTCCGCCCCGCTACCCATACCAGCGCGAGGCTGCCCGGCGACCAGGCAGGCTTGCCCCGGGCAGGGAACAGGCCGGCGAACTGCTCGCCGCAGAACAGCATCCCCGGTTCGCCCCGGACCCGGGCGTCACCGGGGGCGAAGGCATCACGGTCCTACCTTGTCCCGGCACGACAGCGCGTTGCTGTCATGTTCCGTGGGGCGGAACTTCCTGAACCCCACTTCTTCTTCCGCCAATTCGAGCTGAATCTTGAAGTTCTGCTCCCATGTGCTGCTTCTGACATATTTGTCGACGATCTCTTTCAGATGCCTGCACCATTTCCTGTCCTTCGTCTTCCTGATACCCACGCCGTAGTACTGCCGAGGGCCGAAGTCCATTCCCGGCACCACGTAGAAGTTCTGGTCGGCATGGTGGTCCG
Source organism: Streptomyces sp. NPDC006134 (assembly GCF_040628835.1). Classification (NCBI taxonomy): domain Bacteria; kingdom Bacillati; phylum Actinomycetota; class Actinomycetes; order Kitasatosporales; family Streptomycetaceae; genus Streptomyces; species Streptomyces sp. NPDC006134. The sequence goes on from NZ_JBEXTV010000032.1 coordinate 80,986, forward strand.
CAAGTCCGTACAGGATGATCCGATCTGTCGAGATCCCCTGGACCAGGCCTTCCTCCAAGAGCTTCACGCAGTCCCTGATCTTGGGTGCCGTCTCGATGGTCGCCAGGGACAGCACGTCCGGCCGATCCTCCATCAGAGTCGTATAGCTGGTGGAGTTCTCCAGAGTGCAGATCTTCGTTCCCGCAAAGACGGCAGGGTCCTCGGTCTCGTACGCGTAGGCTTCGTCGGACACCAGGAGTCCTTGCTTCGACGTCATGTAGATTCCCGCGACGTCGATCCCCTGGATCCGTTCGTCATTGACCGACAAGGTGGCGAGAACCAGGTCCACATCCCCGCTCTTCACCGCTTCCACCCGGTCCTTGGACTTGAGGTCCATCGGCGTGAGGCGCTTCTTGATCTTTTCTTCGATGTGATGACCGAGCTGGACTTCGAAGCCGTCGAAGGCGTTGGTCGACTCGTCCCTGAACGACGTGCCGGGCTGGTCCCCCTTGTAACCGACGTTCAGTCTCTCCACGCCGTTGAGGCCCGGCTCCTGCTCCGGCTCGTCGCAGGAGACGGTCACCCCGAGCAGGACCGCCGCCCCCAGCGCGCAGGCTGCCCGCCGCGCGTTCATTCGCCAGTTGCTCACGCACCGCTCCTCAGCCGTACACGGTGGCTTGCGCCACATGGATGTCCACTTCGCAGTCGTCCGTCGTGTCGACCGTCAACCGAAGTTCGATCTCAGGGCGGCCACCGCCCAGGTCCAGCTTCACGAGATCGCCGCTCCTGAGCTCCTCGTGCTGCTTCCTCGGAGCCTGTTCGCCCACTGCCAGGGAGAACCTCGTGCCGTAACCGCACACGCCGTTGTTCCTCGAGGCCGAGACCTCCATCGTCAGCTCGAGGTGCCGCCGTTCGGCCTTCGGCCGGAGCGTGAGAACGCTCTGCTCGCCGTCCTCGAGCAGCGTGTCCGGTTTCACGTCGATCTCGTTGGCGGCGACATCCACCCTGCCGTACTTCCTGACCTGGTCCATCTGCAGCACGGCGAGCGCGGCCAGGGTCAGGCACAGGAACGACAGCAGCAGTCTCGCGCCGGCGGGCAGGCCTTCCGCGCGGCCCAGCCGGAGCCGTACCGACCGGGCCTCTCCCGTGCGGGTCCACGCGTCGAAGGCGAGGAGGACGGACACGACGTTGGCGACGGCCAGGAGGACGTAGGCAACGACGAACTGGCTCTCGGGCCCCTCCGGCCTCATGTACAGCACCACGACGGTGACCAGCAGGACCACCGCCGTGATGCCGCCCCAGCCGGACGCCCGCTTCTCCTGGCGGGCGAAGACCGAGTACCAGTGGTTGCTCTGGTGGCCGATCGTCTGGCTGCTGAAGGAGCTGCCGATGACGGTGCCGCTGACCGCCGTCCCACCCGTCCGGGCCTCGGCGCTCCCCGTCTGCGAGGCGGACGCGACGACCTCGGCCTCCGGTGGCGCCTTCTCCCCGCTCATGCGCCGCGCACCCCGGAGTTGGCGTTCCCTTCTCCCTCGGCGGTCGCGTCGCCGGTCCGCTCGGCGCGGGCCGACGACACCGCGCCGGTGGATCCGCCGAGGACGACACCGGAGTTGGCCGATCCGCCACGCGACACCGCGGCCCCCGTGTCGACGGCCTCCACGACGACACCCTGCGGCTCCCTCCTCAGGAGCCCGAGCAGCAACGCCGCCACACCGGTCGCCACCTGCAGCACCACCCCGGTCATCTCCCCGTTCTCCTGGCCGAGCAGCGCCCAGACCAGCGGCGTCGTCGCCACGCAGAGAGCCCCGGCAACGATCAGCGTGATCCTCACCTTCCGAGTCACGCCTTCCCCTTTCCCCCGTGACAGCCAAATGGCGAAGCGTCAGATGATAGCCCGCGGCAGGGGGGCGTGGAGGGGCTTTGTCCGCGCCGTCCCACGACCGTGCACACGGCGCTCGGATCATCAACTCATCGTCTTTACCGGGTTGTTGCCGCGCAGTACTGCCCGTGACCTCACATGCCCGAGCGTCCGCACCGGTCCGTGGTCCGGTCCTCGCGAGAGGGCGCTGTCGGCCGATCCGGGCCGGGCCCGGGCGTGGCGTCGGCCTCCAGGACCAAGCGGGGCGGAATCAACCGACAGCGTCCCGGCGGGGCCGGCCCCTCGCGCTCACTCCACGACCGGCAGCTCGGCACCGTCCCGCAGGAACAGCGGAATCCGCTCCAGCGGGGCGTCGACCGTCACCGCCGCCCCGCCCTCGTACGTCCGGCCCGTCCACGCGTCCGTCCAGCGCGCGCCCGCCGGGAGGTGGACCGCGCGCCGCGTCGCGCCCGCCGTCAGCACCGGGGCGACGAGCAGGTCGGGGCCGAAGAGGTAGGCGTCGTCCACCGACCAGGCGGCCCGGTCGCCGGGGAACTCCAGGAACAGCGGCCGCATCACCGGCATCCCCTCCTCGTGCGCCTCGCGCATCACGCGCAGCACGTACGGCTTCAGGCGCTCGCGCAGCCGCAGGCAGGCGGTGAGGATGCCGTACGCCTCCTCGCCGTAGGACCACACCTCGTTCGGGCCGCCGGTCATCTCCGGACCCAGCGGCATGCCCGGGTCGCGGAAGCCGTGCAGGCGCATCAGCGGGGACAGCGTCCCGAACTGGAACCAGCGGATCAGCACCTCGCGGTAGGCGGGGTCGTCCGGGTCGCCGCCGTGGAAACCGCCGATGTCGGTGTTCCACCACGGGATGCCCGACAGGGCGGTGTTGAGGCCGGCCGCGATCTGGCGGCGCAGGGTCGCGAAGTCGGTGCCGATGTCGCCGGACCACAGGGCGGCGCCGTAGCGCTGGCTGCCCGCCCACGCCGAGCGGTTGAGGGTGATCACCTCGTCCTCGCCGGACGCGCGCAGGCCCTCGTGGAAGGCGCGGGAGTTCTCGGCGGGGTAGAGGTTGCCGACCTCCAGGCCCGGGCCCGCCCAGTAGCGCAGGTTCTCCGGGAAGCCGGGCTTCAGCTCCGGCTCGCAGGCGTCCAGCCAGAACGCCGAGATGCCGTACGGGTCGAGGTAGTTCTCCTTCACCTTCGACCACACGAACTCCCGCGCCTCGGGGTTGGTGGCGTCGTAGAAGGCCACCTGGACCGTCGAGGCGACCTCCTTGTCGGGCCAGTCGGCGTGGGCCAGCGGGCCGTACTGGGTGCCGATGAAGTAGCCGCGCTGCTCCATCACCGGGTGGTTCTCGCTCAGCGGGGACACCGACGGCCACACGGAGACGACGAGCTTGATGCCGAGCTCGTCCAGCTCGCGCACCATCGCCGCCGGGTCCGGCCACTCCTTCGGGTCGAACTTCCACTCGCCCAGGTGTGTCCAGTGGAAGAAGTCGCAGACGATCGCGTCGATGGGCAGGCCCCGGCGCTTGTACTCCCGGGCGACGGCGAGGAGTTCGTCCTGGGTGCGGTAGCGCAGCTTGCACTGCCAGAAGCCGGCCGCCCACTCCGGAAGCATCGGCGTGCGGCCCGTCACCGCGCTGTAGCGGCGCTGGGCGCCGGCCGGGTCGCCCGCGGTGATCCAGTAGTCGATCTGGCGGGCGGAGTCGGCGACCCACCGGGTGCCGTTGTGCGCCAGCTCCACCCGGCCGATCGCCGGGTTGTTCCACAGCAGGGTGTAGCCGCGGCTGGAGGTGAGCACGGGAATGCCGACCTCGGCGTTGCGCTGCACCAGGTCGATCACCAGGCCCTTCTGGTCCAGGTGCCCATGCTGGTGCTGGCCCAGGCCGTACAGCTTCTCGCCGTCGTAGGCGGCGAACCGCTGCTCCAGCCGGTGGTGCCCGTTGCCGACCGCCGTGTACAGGCGCGGGCCGGGCCACCAGAAGTGGGCGCGCTCCTCGGCCAGCAGCTCCGTGCCGTCGTCGGTGCGGGTGAAGCGGATCATGCCCTCGGCGTCGACGACGACGGTGAGCGCGCCGACCGTCAGCCGCCCGGCCCCGTCCCCGATCTCGACGGTGTGCGCGGTCGGCGGGGCGTCCTCCAGCAGCGCGCCCGGCAGCCCCTGGAGGACCGGGCCGCCGAGCCGGGCCCGGACCCGGACCGCGTCCGGCCCCCAGGGCTCGATCCGTACGGTCTCCTGACGGCCGCTCCACTCCAGCGCGCCGTCCCGCTCGCGGAACGTGCCGACGGTGGGGGAGGACTGGGCGAGGCTGACCTGGGTCTGGTTCTCGGCGGGCGACGTCACGTGGAGTGCTCCTGGAGGGAGGGCAGACAGGGGAGTGCCGCGGTGGGCGGGGGAGACGCGCGGAAGAACACGGAAGAACACGGAAGAACGCAGAGAACACGGAAGAACGCAGAGAACACGGAGAACGCAGAGAACACGGAGAACGCAGAGAACACGGAGAGCGCGGAGAACGCGGAGAGCGCGGAGAACGGGGAGAACGCGGAGAACGCGAAAGAAGCGGTGGGAGAGGCCGGGAGACGGGCGGGGAGAGGGGCGTGAGGGGGGCGGGATGGGGCGGGCGGGGGAGAGGGGCGTGAGAGGGCGAGGCGGGGGCGGACAGGGGCGAGGTGCGGAAAGAGGCGGCGGGCAGGGAAGAGGTGCGGAAAGAGGCGGCGGGCAGGGGTCAGGAGGCGGCCGGTGCCGGTCCCGAGCTCGCCCGGACCGTCAGTTCGGGCGCGAGCAGCACGACCTCGTCGCCGCCGCGCCCGTCCAGCTTGGCGACCAGGTGCTCCACGGCCCGTCGGCCCATCTCCTGCGCGGGGACGGCGACCGACGTCAGCCGCACCGAGGCCTGGACGGCGACCTGGTCGGGGCAGATCGCGACCACCGACACGTCCTCGGGCACCGCTCTGCCCTGCTGGCGCAGCAGGGCGAGCAGCGGCTCGACGGCCGACTCGTTCTGCACGACGAACCCGGTGGTGCCCGGACGCTCGTCGAAGATGCGGGCGAGGGTCACGGCCATCGCGTCGTACCCGCCCTCGCACGGGCGGTGCAGCAGCCGCAGCCCCAGCTCCCGCGCCCGGCCGCGCAGCCCTTCCAGGGTGCGCTCGGCGAAGCCGGTGTGCCGCTCGTAGACCGCGGGCGCCTCGCCGATGACGGCGATGTCGCGGTGGCCCAGCGCCGCCAGATGCCCCAGGCACAGGGCGCCGGCCGCCCGGAAATCGAGGTCGACGCAGGTCAGGCCGCTGGGGTCGGCGGGCAGCCCGATCAGCGCCGAGGGCTGGTGGGTGTCGCGCAGCAGGGGCAGCCGTTCGTCGTCGAGCTGGACGTCCATGAGGATCATCGCGTCGGCCAGCCCGCTGCCGGTGACGCGGCGCACCGCGTCCGGGCCCTCCTCGCCGGTGAGCAGCAGCACGTCGTACCCGTGGGTGCGCGCGGTGGTGGCCACCGCGACGGCGATCTCCATCATCACCGGCACGTAGATGTCCGTGCGCAGCGGGATCATCAGCGCGATGATGTTCGACCGGCTGCTGGCCAGGGCGCGGGCGCCGGCGTTCGGGTGGTAGCCCAGGGTCCGGATGCTCTCCTCGACCCGCTGCCGGGTGGTCGAGGAGATGGACCGCTTGCCGCTGAGGACATAGCTCACCGTGCTCGCCGAGACTCCGGCGTGCTGGGCGACCTCGGCGAGGGTGACCATCCGCTCTCCAAGCTGTGTGAAGCGCTTCGACAATGCGCGGGGACCGACAGGGTGGGCTTGAGTGGTCCGACAGTAGCTCCGGTGGGTCGGGAAGTCCATAGGTCGTCGAAGCGCTTCGACAGCGCGCTCTCCCGCCCGGACTCCGCCCGGGCCGCCCCGCCGCGGAACCATCGGCCGAACGGACGCACGAAGGCTGGTGGAGCCGCCCCGGATCAGGTACATACGATCGAGTAGCACCGACTCGTACCGTACGTCCGCAAGTTCCGGACTGCCGGACTGCCGGACTGCCGGACTGCCGGATCGCCGGCCGGCGGCCCGGCGGACCCGCCCGGTCCTCGTGGACGCCCCCCGACGATCCCGATGCGCGGCGAGGTGAGCCTCATGTCCGCACCACCCACCCCCTCCTCCCGGCCCGTCGTCACCGAACGCGAGGCCCGCCGGGTGGCGGAGGCGGCCCGGGAACAGGACTGGCGCAAGCCCAGCTTCGCCAAGGAGCTGTTCCTCGGCCGTTTCCGCCTCGACCTCATCCACCCCCACCCGCTCCCGGCCGACGAGGACGTCCAGCGCGGCGAGGAGTTCCTCGCCAAGCTGCGCGACTTCTGCGAGACGAAGATCGACGGGTCCGTGATCGAGCGCGACGCGCGGATCCCCGACGAGGTGATCGACGGGCTCAAGGAGCTCGGCGCCCTCGGCATGAAGATCGACACCAAGTACGGCGGCCTCGGCCTGACCCAGGTCTACTACAACAAGGCCCTCGCCCTGGTCGGCTCCGTGAGCCCGGCGGTCGGCGCGCTGCTCTCCGCCCACCAGTCGATCGGCGTGCCGCAGCCGCTGAAGCAGTTCGGCACTCAGGAGCAGAAGGAGAAGTTCCTGCCGCGCTGCGCCCGCACGGACATCTCCGCCTTCCTGCTGACCGAGCCCGACGTCGGCTCCGACCCGGCCCGCCTGGCCACCACCGCCGTCCCGGACGGCGACGACTACGTCCTCGACGGCGTCAAGCTGTGGACCACCAACGGCGTCGTCGCCGACCTGCTCGTCGTCATGGCCCGCGTCCCGAAGTCCGAGGGGCACAAGGGCGGCATCACCGCCTTCGTCGTCGAGGCCGCCTCCGAGGGGATCACCGTCGAGAACCGCAACGCCTTCATGGGCCTGCGCGGCATCGAGAACGGCGTCACCCGCTTCCACCGGGTCCGCGTCCCCGCCGCGCACCGCATCGGCCCCGAGGGCGCCGGCCTGAAGATCGCCCTGACCACCCTCAACACCGGCCGTCTGTCGCTGCCCGCGATGTGCGTCGGTGCCGGCAAGTGGTGCCTGAAGATCGCCCGCGAGTGGTCGGCCGCCCGCGAGCAGTGGGGCAAGCCCGTCGCGCTGCACGAGGCGGTCGGCTCCAAGATCGCGTTCATCGCGGCGACGACCTTCGCCCTGGAGGCCGTCCTCGACCTGTCCTCCCAGATGGCCGACGAGGACCGCAACGACATCCGCATCGAGGCCGCCCTCGCCAAGCTGTACGGCTCGGAGATGGCCTGGCTGATGGCCGACCACCTGGTCCAGATCCGCGGCGGACGCGGCTTCGAGACGGCGGCCTCGCTCGCGGCCCGCGGCGAGCGCGCGGTCCCCGCCGAGCAGATCCTGCGCGACCTGCGCATCAACCGGATCTTCGAGGGCTCCACCGAGATCATGCACCTGCTCATCGCCCGCGAGGCGGTCGACGCCCACCTGTCGGTCGCGGGCGACCTCATCGACCCCGACAAGTCCCTGCCCGACAAGGCGAGGGCGGGCGCGCAGGCCGGCGTCTTCTACGCCAGGTGGCTGCCGAAACTGATCGCGGGCGCCGGTCAGCTGCCGACGTCGTACGGCGAGTTCAAGCACGAGATCGACCTCTCGGTCCACCTGCGCTACGTCGAGCGCACCGCCCGCAAGCTGGCCCGCTCCACCTTCTACGCCATGTCCCGCTGGCAGGGCCGGATGGAGACCAAGCAGGGCTTCCTCGGCCGCGTCGTCGACATCGGGGCGGAGCTGTTCGCGATGAGCGCCGCCTGCGTCCGCGCCGAGCTGCTGCGCGTCCGCGGCGACCACGGCCGCGAGGCGTACCAGCTCGCCGACGCCTTCTGCCGCCAGGCCCGCATCCGCGTCGAGGAACTCTTCGGCCGCCTGTGGACCAACACCGACGACCTCGACCGCACGGTCGTCAAGGGCGTCCTGTCGGGCACGTACGCCTGGCTGGAGGAAGGCGTCCTCGACCCGTCCGGCGACGGCCCCTGGATCGCCGACGCCACCCCGGGCCCGAGCCGCCGGGAGAACGTGCACCGCCCCATCAGGTGACAGGCCCCCGGTCACCTCCGGGCGTCTCCGGTCACCTCGGGCGCCCCCGGTCGTCCTCGGGCGCCTCCGGTCGCCTCCGGCGTCTCCGGTCGCCCCCGGAGGCCGCGGTCATCCCCCGGAGGCCCCGGCCACTCCCGCTCATCCCCGGGCGTCCCCCGGGCGGACGGCACGGCACCCGCCCGGGGGGCGCGCCGTCCCGCCCGAGGGACGCGCTGTCCTGCCGGACGGCGGCAGCGGCCACAATGGGGGAATGAGCGACAGCCCTGCCCCCCTCGCCGACCCGCACCTCGTCCACGACCCGGTGGCGGGCGACGGCCCGAAGGACGTGGTGATCCTCGGCTCCACCGGATCGATCGGCACCCAGGCCATCGACCTCGTGCTGCGCAACCCCGACCGCTTCCGGGTCACCGGCCTGTCCGCGAACGGCGCCCGGGTCGCCCTCCTGGCCGAGCAGGCGCACCGGCTGCGGGTGCGGACCGTGGCGGTCGCCCGCGAGGACGCCGTACCGGCGCTGCGGGAGGCCCTGCGGGCGCGGTACGGCACGGGGGAGCCGCTCCCCGAGATCCTCGCCGGCCCGGACGCGGCCACCCACCTCGCCGCCTCCGACTGCCACACCGTCCTCAACGGCATCACCGGCTCCATCGGCCTCGCCCCGACCCTGGCCGCCCTGGAGGCGGGCCGCACCCTCGCGCTCGCCAACAAGGAGTCGCTCATCGTGGGCGGCCCGCTGGTCAAGGCCCTCGCCAAGCCCGGGCAGATCATCCCGGTCGACTCCGAGCACGCCGCCCTCTTCCAGGCCCTGGCTGCCGGCACCCGCGCCGACGTGCGCAAGCTGGTCGTCACCGCCTCCGGCGGCCCCTTCCGGGGGCGTACGAAGGAACAGCTCGCGAGCGTCACCGTCGAGGACGCCCTCGCCCACCCCACCTGGGCGATGGGCCCGGTCATCACGATCAACTCCGCGACCCTCGTCAACAAGGGCCTGGAGGTCATCGAGGCGCACCTGCTGTACGACATCCCCTTCGACCGCATCGAGGTCGTCGTGCACCCGCAGTCCTACGTCCACTCCATGGTGGAGTTCACGGACGGCTCGACCCTGGCCCAGGCGACGCCCCCCGACATGCGCGGCCCCATCGCCATCGGCCTCGGCTGGCCCGAACGCGTCCCCGACGCGGCGCCCGCCTTCGACTGGAGCAAGGCTTCCACCTGGGAGTTCTTCCCCCTCGACGACGAGGCGTTCCCCGCGGTGAACCTCGCCCGGCACGTCGGCGAGCTCGCGGGCACCGCCCCCGCGGTGTTCAATGCCGCCAACGAGGAGTGCGTCGAGGCCTTCCGGACCGGCGCGCTGCCGTATCTCGGGATCATGGAGACCGTCACCCGGGTCGTGGAGGAACACGGCACGCCGCGCACGGGAACTTCCCTCACCGTCGCGGACGTCCTCGAAGCGGAGACCTGGGCGCGCGCCCGCGCCCGGGAACTGGCGGCACAGACGGCGGAGGCCCGTGCATGACGACCCTGATGTTCATCCTCGGCATAGTCGTCTTCGTCATCGGCCTGCTCTTCTCGATCGCCTGGCACGAGCTGGGCCACCTGTCCACGGCGAAGATGTTCGGCATCCGCGTCCCGCAGTACATGGTCGGCTTCGGCCCGACCCTCTTCTCGCGCAAGAAGGGCGAGACCGAGTACGGCGTCAAGGCCATCCCGTTCGGCGGCTACATCCGCATGATCGGCATGTTCCCGCCCGGCCCCGACGGCCGGCTGGAGGCCCGCTCCACCTCGCCCTGGCGCGGCATGATCGAGGACGCCCGCTCGGCGGCGTTCGAGGAGCTCAAGCCGGGCGACGAGACCCGCCTGTTCTACACGCGCGCCCCGTGGAAGCGGGTCATCGTGATGTTCGCGGGCCCGTTCATGAACCTGGTCCTGGCGGTGGCGCTGTTCCTCACCGTCCTGATGGGCTTCGGCATCTCCCAGCAGACCACCACCGTCGCCTCGGTCTCCCAGTGCGTCATCGCCCAGACCGAGAACCGCGACGACTGCAAGAAGACCGACCCGGCCTCCCCGGCCGCCGCCGCGGGCCTGAAAGCCCGCGACAAGATCGTCTCCTTCGACGGCGTCCCCACCGGCACCTGGGACGAACTGTCCGACCTCATCCGCGCCAACCCGGGCAAGGACGTGCCCATCGTCGTCGAACGCGACGGCCGCCAGGTGACCCTGCACGCCCGGATCGCCACCAACAAGGTCGCCAAGAAGGACTCCGGCGGGCAGATCGTCGAGGGGGAGTACGTCACCGCCGGCTTCCTCGGCTTCAGCTCGGCCACCGGCGTGGTCAAACAGGACTTCGGCGAGTCCGTGACGTGGATGGGCGACCGGATCGGCGAGGCCGTCGACTCCCTCGCCGCCCTCCCCGGCAAGATCCCCGCCCTGTGGGACGCGGCTTTCGGCGACGGCCCCCGCGAGCCGGACTCCCCGATGGGCGTCGTCGGCGCCGCCCGCGTCGGCGGCGAGATCGCCACCCTCGACATCCCGCCGACCCAGCAGCTGGCCATGTTCGTCATGCTGGTCGCCGGGTTCAACCTCTCCCTGTTCCTGTTCAACATGCTCCCGCTGCTGCCGCTCGACGGCGGCCACATCGCGGGCGCCCTGTGGGAGTCCCTGCGCCGCCACACGGCCAAGCTGCTGCGGCGTCCGGACCCGGGCCCCTTCGACGTGGCCAAGCTCATGCCGGTGGCCTACGTGGTGGCCGGGGTCTTCATCTGCTTCACGATCCTGGTGCTCATCGCGGACGTGGTGAACCCGGTGAGAATCTCCTAGACACCCCTGGCACCTCGCGTTCACGGCGGCCCGGCAGGCTCTCCTGCCGGGCCGTCCCCCGAAGGCGGGGTTTGGCGGGCGCGGTGTGCCCGGGCCCGGGCACGTGTCGTAATCTCGGAGCCTGGAGCCCGCCCGCTGACGGGACCGGAGCTTGATCCACGACTTGGGGTTGCACAGCAGATGACTGCGATTTCTCTCGGCATGCCGTCCGTTCCGACCAAGCTCGCCGAGCGCCGCAAGAGCCGGCGGATCCAGGTCGGGTCCGTGGCGGTCGGCGGGGACGCGCCGGTCTCGGTGCAGTCGATGACGACGACCCGG